>JAZSBC010000054.1:0-6353 GCA_045602245.1 Acutalibacteraceae bacterium
CTCTTATCAACATCCGCCCCGTAATGGTTGCAATCAAGGAATTCTTCGGTTCATCGCCCCTTTCACAGTTTATGGACCAGACCAACCCCCTTGCAGAGCTTACTCACAAGCGCCGTCTTTCAGCTCTCGGCCCCGGCGGTCTTTCACGAGACAGAGCAGGTTTCGAGGTTCGTGACGTTCACTATTCTCACTACGGCAGAATGTGTCCCATCGAAACTCCTGAAGGACCGAATATAGGTCTTATATCGTATCTTGCAACATTCGCAAAAATCAATGAATACGGCTTTATCGAAGCTCCCTACAGAAAGATAGACAAAGAAACAGGCAGAGTTCTCGACGAAGTTGAATATATGACTGCTGATACAGAAGACGATTACATCGTTGCTCAGGCTAACGAAGCCCTCGATGAAAACAACTGCTTTATCAGAGAAAAGATTACAGCTCGCTACAGAGATGAATTCATTGAAATCGACCGTTCAAAGGTTGACTATATGGATATTTCTCCCAAGATGGTTGTTTCGGTTGCTACCGCAATGATTCCCTTCCTTGAAAACGACGACGCAAACCGTGCTCTTATGGGTTCAAATATGCAGCGTCAGGCAGTTCCTCTGCTCAAGACCTGCGCTCCCATCGTCGGCACAGGTATGGAATACAAGGCAGCCGTTGACTCAGGTGTTACCGTTCTCGCAAGAAAGTCAGGTATCATCACAAAGGTCAGCGCAGACAGCATTGATATGAAGAACGATGACGGTACTCTTGATCACTATGAGCTTATCAAGTTTATGAGATCAAATCAGGGTACCTGCACAAACCAGCGTCCCATCGTTTCACTCGGTCAGACAGTTCAGGCGGGCGAAGTTATCGCTGACGGCCCTGCTACTGACCACGGTGAAATCAGCCTCGGTAAGAATGCTCTCGTCGGCTTTATGACCTGGGAAGGTTATAACTACGAAGATGCTGTTCTTATCAACGAAAAGCTCGTTCGTGACGACGTTTACACGTCAGTTCACATTGAAGAATACGAAACAGAAGCAAGAGACACCAAGCTCGGACCCGAAGAGATTACAAGAGATATTCCCAACGTAGGTGAGGATGCACTCGGCAACCTCGACGAAAACGGTATTATCAGAATCGGTGCGGAAGTTCATTCAGGCGATATTCTTGTAGGTAAGGTTACTCCCAAGGGTGAAACCGAGCTTACCGCTGAAGAAACACTTCTCCGTGCAATCTTCGGCGAAAAGGCAAAGGAAGTAAGAGATACTTCTCTTAAAGTGCCTCACGGTGAATACGGTATCGTTGTTAACGTTGAAGTATTCACAAGAGAAAACAGCGATGAGTTGTCACCCGGCGTAAACAAAGTTGTTCGCTGCTATATCGCTCAGAAGCGTAAGCTTTCAGTCGGCGATAAGATGGCGGGCCGTCACGGTAACAAGGGCGTTGTTTCAAGAATTCTTCCTCAGGAAGATATGCCCTTCCTTCCCGACGGTACACCCCTTGATATCGTTCTTAATCCCCTCGGTGTTCCCTCACGTATGAACATCGGTCAGGTTCTTGAAGTTCACCTCGGCTTTGCTGCAAGAAATCTCGGCATCAACGTTATGACCCCCGTTTTCGACGGCGCTCATGAAGAAGATATCACCGAAGCTTTCAAGGAAGCAAACCGCCTTGCTATGAAAAATGCAGAAGAAGAAGCTGCAGCAAAGGGCATTGAATTTGATCCCTCAAAGGTTCCCCAGCTCCGTCTTGACTGTAAGTCAATCCTTACAGACGGCAGAACGGGCCGCAGATTCGATAACCCCGTAACAGTCGGCGTTATGTATTATCTTAAGCTCCATCATCTTGTTGACGATAAGATTCACGCCCGTTCAACAGGTCCCTACTCACTCGTTACCCAGCAGCCCCTCGGCGGTAAAGCTCAGTTCGGCGGCCAGCGTTTCGGTGAAATGGAAGTTTGGGCACTTGAGGCTTACGGCGCAGCATATACACTTCAGGAAATCCTTACCGTTAAGTCTGACGACGTTGTGGGCAGAGTAAAGACCTACGAAGCGATCGTCAAGGGCAAGAATGTTCCCACTCCCGGCGTACCCGAATCCTTCAAGGTTCTTGTTAAGGAGCTTCAGGCTCTCGCACTCGATATCAAAGTTCTCGATGAGAACAATGAAGAAATCGACCTTCGCCAGACGTTTGACGGCGACGACGTCGGCTTTGTTTCTGATGACAAGGCGTTCCAGAATGTCAATGACGCAGAGCAGAGTGACGACTTTATGATTGATGAAGACAGCGAAGATAACGACATTTTCATCAGAAATCTCGGCGATGATGACGATTTCGGCGATATGAGTGATGATATGGGCGTTGAAGACTACGGCTTCGATTTTGAACCCTCGGAGGACGATTATGAATAATCGCCATTTTCCAAAAGTAACTTACGGAAGGGGCATCGTTTAATGGAAAATATTGAATCCAACAGCAATCTTAACTTTGAATCAATAAAAATCGGTCTTGCTTCACCCGACGACATAAGAAAATGGTCATACGGTGAGGTTAAAAAGCCCGAAACAATAAACTACAGAACACTCAAGCCCGAAAAGGACGGTCTTTTCTGCGAAAAGATTTTCGGACCTCAGAAGGACTGGGAATGCCATTGCGGAAAGTATAAGAGAATCCGCTATAAGGGCAAGGTTTGCGAACGCTGCGGCGTTGAAATCACACGCGCAAAGGTTCGCCGTGAGAGAATGGGTCATATCGAGCTTGCAACTCCCGTTTCTCACATCTGGTATTTCAAGGGTATCCCCTCAAGAATGGGCCTTATCCTCGATATATCACCCAGAGATCTTGAAAAAGTTCTCTATTTTGCAAAGCACATCGTTATCAATCCCGGCGACACACCGCTTGAAAAATATCAGACTCTTGATGAGAAGGATTACGAAGAGTACAGACTTCGCTATGAGGATGACTTCGAGGCAGGTATGGGTGCCGAAGCTATCAAAAAGCTTCTTGCAGAAATTGATCTTGATGAGCTTTCAAAATCTCTGAAGGAAGAGATGGAATCCGCATCGGGTCAGAAGAAGGCGAAGGCACTCAAAAGACTTGAGGTTGTTGAAGCTTTCAGACAGTCAGGCAACAGACCCGAATGGATGATTCTTGACGTTATTCCCGTTCTTCCCCCTGAAATCAGACCTATGGTTCAGCTCGAAGGCGGCAGATTTGCAACGTCAGACCTTAACGATCTTTACAGACGCGTTATCAACAGAAATAACCGTCTTTTGAAGCTTATGGAACTCGGCTCGCCCGATATCATTATCAGAAACGAAAAGAGAATGCTTCAGGAAGCTGTTGACGCCCTTATAGATAACGGCAGACGCGGCAGACCCGTAACAGGTCCCAACAACAGAGCGCTCAAATCGCTTTCGGATATGCTTAAGGGTAAGCAGGGCCGTTTCAGACAGAACCTTCTCGGTAAGCGTGTTGACTATTCAGGCCGTTCGGTTATCGTTGTCGGTCCCGAACTCAAGCTCTATCAGTGCGGTCTTCCCAAGGAAATGGCACTTGAACTCTTCAAGCCTTTCGTAATGAAGAGACTTGTTGAAACAGAGGTTGCAGGCAACGTTAAGTCAGCCCGTAAGATGGTTGAACGCTCGAATCCCGCTGTGTGGGATGCACTCGAAGTTGTTATCAAAGACCATCCCGTTATGCTTAACCGTGCTCCTACTCTTCACAGACTCGGTATTCAGGCTTTTGAACCCGTTCTTGTTGAAGGCAGAGCAATCAGACTTCATCCCCTTGTTTGTACAGCTTTCAACGCTGACTTCGACGGCGACCAGATGGCTGTTCACGTTCCTCTTTCGGCAGAGGCACAGGCAGAAGCAAGATTCCTTATGCTCGCTGCCAATAACCTTCTCAAGCCCTCAGACGGACGCCCTGTTGCAGTTCCCACTCAGGATATGATCCTCGGTTCATATTATCTTACAATGACCAACGATAATAACCCCGAAAATTCGGATTATAATCCCGATAACCCCTATGAACCCGGCGCTGCAAGAGAAGCAAAGGACGAAAACGGCAATCCTCTTCTCGATGAAAACGGTGAGAGAATTCTCATTTATAACACATACACAAGCGTTGACGAGGCTATGATGGCTTATGATGAAGGCGATATCGGTCTTCACGTTAACATCAAAATCCGTATGTCAAAAGAAGTTGACGGCAAAGTTGTTACAAAGCTTGTCAGAACAACTCTCGGTAAGGTTATCTTCAATAATCCCGTTCCTCAGGACCTCGGATTTATCGACAGAACCGATCCCGAAAACATCTTCACACCTGAAGTTGACATTCTTGTTAACAAAAAGGTACTCGGTAAGATTATTGACCGCTGTATCAAGGTTCACGGTACCGCAACCGCAGCTGACGTTCTTGATAAGATCAAGGCGCAGGGTTATAAATATTCAACCCGAAGCGGTATCACCGTTGCCGTTGTTGATGCTACAATTCCTCCCGCAAAGAAGGAACTCCTTCAGAAGGCTGAAAAGCGCGTTGCAGAGGTAAGCAAGCACTACGACAGAGGTCTTATCACAAACGACGAACGTTCGGAAGGCGTTATCAAGGCTTGGGAAGAATGTACCAAGGAAGTTGCGGCAGAGCTCAAGAAGAACTTCAAGAAGTTCAACCCCATCAATATGATGCTTGACTCAGGTGCTCGAGGTAACGATTCACAGCTTCGTCAGCTTGCAGGTATGCGCGGTCTTATCGCCAACACCGCAGGTAAAACAATCGAAGTTCCCATCAAGGCTAACTACCGTGAAGGCCTTAACATTTCAGAATATTTCATTTCATCCCGTGGTGCCCGTAAAGGTCTTGCCGATACGGCTCTCCGTACTGCTGACTCGGGTTACCTCACACGTCGACTTGTTGACGTTTCGCAGGATGTTATTATCCGTCAGGAAGACTGCCACTGCACAGAAGGTATTAACGTATATGATATCTATGACGGCGATCCCAAGTTCGGCGGAAGAAAGATTGTAGGTCTTGCAGAAAGACTTACGGGCAGATATCTTCTTGAAGACTATATCGACCCCGCAACCGGCGAATTCCTTGCGTCAAAAGACGTAATGATGAACGACGTTGTTGCGGAAAAGGTTGCAGCAAGCGTTCAGCGCGAAACCGAGAAAAAGATTGCCGCAGGCGAGCTTCCCGAGAACGCAAAAGCACAGATCAAGATCCGTTCGCTTCTTTCATGCTGTGCAGAACACGGTGTATGTATCAAGTGCTACGGTGCTAACCTTGCAACAGGCGATCCCGTAACAGTCGGTGAAGCAGTCGGTATCATCGCTGCTCAGTCAATCGGTGAACCCGGTACTCAGCTTACAATGAGAACCTTCCACACCGGTGGTGCTGCCGACCAGTCGGATATTACAACCGGTCTTCCCAGAATTGAAGAACTCTTTGAAGCACGTAAACCCAAGATGCTTGCTATTATGAGCGAAATCGACGGTATTGTTTCATTCAGAGAAATCAAGAAGAGCCAGCACGTTGTTGTTACGGGCGACGACGGCGACGAAAAGACTTATCTTATTCCTTACGGCTTCCGTCTTAAGGTTGAAGAAGGTCAGAAGGTTGCAAAGGGCGCTCAGCTTACCGAAGGTGCGCAGAATCCTCACGATATCCTCGCAATCCTCGGCGTTGAAGCTGTTCACGATTACCTCATCAGAGAAGTTCAGAGAACTTACCGTATGCAGGGTGTTGATATCAACGATAAGCATATTGAAGTTATCGTTCGTCAGATGATGAGAAAGGTAAGAATCGCAGAACCCGGCGCATCCAAGTTCCTGCCCGGCATTGTTGTTGAAAAGATGGAATTCCGTCTTGAAAACGAGCGCATTCTCAAAGAAGCTGCAGAAGCAGGCACAGAGCCTCAGCTCGCAACCTGTATGCCCACTCTTATGGGTATCACCAAGGCTTCGCTTGCAACTGATTCATTCCTTTCAGCTGCTTCATTCCAGGAGACAACAAGAGTTCTTACCGATGCCGCTATCAAAGGTAAGGTTGATCCTCTTATGGGTCTCAAGGAAAACGTTATCATCGGTAAACTGCTTCCTTCAGGTACCGGCATGAAGTGTTATAACAACGTTGAAGTGTATCCCACGGGAAATGCAGTCAATATTAACGAAAATGCTGAGTGATTTTTGTAGAAAGTGTTGACAAACCGAGATAATATGTGTTAAAATACAAAATTGTGGTGTCCGAAATTCCTGCACTTGAAAAAGTGCGGGGTTTCGTCACGATATAATATTAATGAAAGGAGAGAGTTTATTGCCTACCTTTAACCAGCTTGTTCGTAACGGCAGAGAAACACT
>JAZSBC010000055.1:0-5711 GCA_045602245.1 Acutalibacteraceae bacterium
CCGCATTTCTGACAAAACATATTAATACCTCCGTTTTTATTGTGTTATTAATATCATAATATCATCATATCTTACATATTTCAACTAAAAAATATGGGGCTGAACAACAGCCCCATATAAATTATTGAATTACACTTCGGGGAAAGCCTTCCACGAACCGTTTTCTTTGATAAATGAAAGATACTGGGTCACATTTTCTGTTGTGCCGTCAGCATAGGTAATTACAATTGTAACCTCTGCTTCAGCGCAATCTGTGATGTTAAGACCTGTAATGCCTTCTGCCGCAAGATCCTCATCCATTGTTGCAACCTCATCGGCAGGGAGTTTTTCATAGTCAATAGACTCAACCTTAATGCTTGTAACATCGCCGGTTTCTGACATAATCATTGCTGCATAGAATGCATAAAAAGCATCGGGGTCTGAGAAGCTGATACCTAATTCAGCCTCTGCCTGAGCCTTTTCTTCTGCTGTGTATTCTGCAAAAGGATCTTCTGTTGCAAGCATTTTTTCATAAATTGCGGACATTGAGTTTTTAACTTTTGTGCCGTTGCCGCTTAAAAGTGCATCATAATATGCTGTTGCGGCAGCATTGAGAGCTGCGTCATCTGTTTCTTCTGCAGGAGGGGGAGTAACTTCAGCGCCATCGTCTGCATTGCCTTCATCTTCGTCATCAGCGCAAACTTTCCATACACCGTCTTCCTTAAAGAAAGCAAGCTTCTGTGTAATTACGTCTGTTGTGCCGTCTGAATAGGTAACAAGAATTTCAGCTTCGCCTTTTGCGCCGTCTTCAAACTCAACGCCTTCAATGCCTTCTTCAATTAATTCGTCGGTTTCTTCTTTAAGTTCTTTTTCTGAAAGCTTCTTGTAGTCAACATCTTCAACAGCAATATCATCTACGTCACCGAGTTCAGAAAGAACACCGATTGCATAAAACTCATAAGCTGCAGTTACAGAACTGAAATCAATACCGTAAAGTGCGCTGATTAAGGCTTTGTCGTCTTCGGATATTTCTGAAAAAATGTCTTCATTTGTAAAAATTTCTTCAAAAGCTGCAGGCATAATGTTTTTTATTTTCTGACCTTTGCAGCTTAAAACAGCAGCATAGTATTCTTCTGTAGCAGCAAAAATTGCTTCTTTAACAGCAGCAGCATCTTCTGTTTTTTCTTCGGAAGCTGATGTCGATTTTTTTCCTTTTCTGTCATCGTCTTCCTTATCTCCGCAAGCAGCAAGGCTGAAAATCATTGCGAGAGCCATAAGGATAGCAAGAATTTTTTTCATTATGGGTTCCTCCAATCTGATATCTGATGAATTATTATTCATCTGTTTTTTAATTATACAGCACATATATTCAAAATGCAACATTTTTACCTGAAAAGCATCACTTTACAAATAAATCAAACAATATATATAAGCAGTTCAGAAACCCATATTGCAAAACTGCAAATAGAAAAATTCTCTCAACGGTAGAATTTATTTCAATAAACGGGTTATTGTTTCTTTTTGAAAAAGCTGATATTATCAACTTGTAACCACCGGCCGGGTTAACACTAATAATTGAAAGGTGATAAAATAATATGACTATCTGTTTCGGAGAAAACCTCAAAAACCTTCGCAAATCAAGAGAACTCACTCAGGAAGCTCTCGCCGATTTTCTCGGTATGTCGTTCCAGGCAATAAGCAAATGGGAACGCGGCGAAACCTATCCCGATATAACAATGCTTCCCACAATCGCATCTTTCTTCGGTGTTACTGTTGACAGCCTTCTCGGCACGGATATGATAGAAAAAGAAAAGCAAATCAACGAATATTGCGACAAATATTCCCGTCTGGTAAGCGATGGCAAAGTTGAAGATGCAAGAGATATGCTCAAAACCGCAATCACCGAATTTCCCGGCAACTATGACCTGCTTGCAAAATATTTCAATGCACTTATTCAGGCACAGCACAACGACGATTATCTTCTCTCTATAAAAGCAGAAGTTCAGAGAGTTTATGACACCGTGCAGAATTACTGCAACGTTGACAGCATCAGAATATGGACAAAGAAGCTTATGTGCCGTTATCTGCGGAACCTGAGCCTTATCAAAAACAGCGGCGTTGACATTGCCGAGGCAGAAAAGATTCTCGAACAGTTGCCGGTTATGCAGAACACAAGGGATTACGAAGCAATGTATATGTATCCACACGACGACGAAAAGCGTGCGGTTGCCTGTGCAAACGGAATTTCCGAAATGCTCCGCCTTTTCGGCGAAATTATGAACAGAAAATATAAAAACTTTCTTGACGCCGACAGCGATATTTCCGAAGCATATATCAACCTTGTTGAAAAGGTTATGCCCGACGGAGACTACGGAAAGAGCCATTATCTTATGGTAATCAATCACCACCGTCTCGGCGTAAAAAAATTTGTTGCAGGCGATGAAAAAGCAGCGCTTGAGCATTTTGAAAAGGGTCTTAAGCTTGCAAAAAGCTATGATGAGATGCCCGACATTCTTGTTCACACCTCAAAAGCCGTAAAGGGTCTTGAGTTTGACAAAACAAAGGCATACCGTTTCTGGGAAGGCTCCTTCTTTGAGGATATGAAAGACGGTCTTATGAGAAGACCCGAGCTTACCGAAGAATTTAAAAACAGCGAAGATTTCAAAAACATGATTGAAAATATCTGATATTATGCAAATAACACCGCCGAAACCGGCGGGGTTTTCTTTTATTATCCTATCCAACCAAACAAAACGTCGAATATTTTTTTGAAAAAGTTAACTATTTTCTGCCAGAAGGTAAGCTCAGGTTCTTCATCTCCGCCGTCAGGCTCGTCATTGCCCTGAATTTCAACCCATTTATAGGTTGTTGCATCAATCGGACTGTATGCAACGGGGTTGCTTCCGTCTGCCTCAGTGCTTGCGGTTACGGTAACGCCGTCACCAAACACAGGTGTGTTTTTGCAGTTAATTGCAAAATAATCGGCGCAAATAAGTGTCAGCTTTCCGCTCCCCGAGAAGTTCTGATTCAGGTCGCACTGGAGTGCGGGAGCCTGTGCGCATTCAATTTTATTTTCGCCTTCAAGAACGATGTTTGCGCTGCCGAGAATACGCAGAGGCATTGCAAACTCTGCATCCTTGAGAGTGAGTGTGTTTGTCATCTGGTCATAATGAATATTCCAGTTATTCTTCGTGCCGTAAGTTACGGAGCCGTTGACCGTTCTGAAATATCCGCCGTAGATATTTTCATAAGGGTTGAAAATGCTGTTGCCTGCGTTGATATATACCACCGAATATTCAACCGAATCGGGAGTAATTTTTGCAGACATAGAGCCTGTGTAAATCTGGTTGTTTCTGTCGTTGTTGATAAGCGCATTGTTATAAGCAATTGCACTGCCGGAGCCTGTTGAATCTTTAATTTCAGCATCAACATAGCTGTTTTGGCAAACAAAGACATAAGCAAAAATGCCGCAGGTTGTGTTGGTGCCGCCGCTCTGGGAAACGCTGACTTTACCGCCGTCAATCACAACCGAATAAATGTTAAAACCGTAAGATACTGCACAGCCGTCAAAGTTCATTTCAACTTCGGAATCAAGAACCGATGCAACGCAGTTTTCGGGCTCGTCAAGAATACCGAAAGCATAATAAACGTCTTTAAAATCAACGGCGAAATCTGCTTCTTCAATCAGAACATCCTTTGCTTCAATGCCTGCAACGGTAACCTTTCTGCTTGCCTTTCCCGTACCGCTGATGCTGACTGAAGTACCCGTAATATTTACGCTGCCGTTTTCAGAAAAGATACCGCAACAGTCGGTTTTGTTTTCTATTTTTATTGCAAGCTCACCTGCACCGTAAATATCAACGTTGCCGTTAAGACTCTGAATTGCGGCAGTTTCTTCTTTTACGGTACGTGTGTCGGAAACAACTCTGATTTCATTTTTGCCCTCAAGAGCAATTTCGGTATCTCCCGAGGTTGCAATTGCGCAGCTTCTTAAAATATCGTGAGAGCCGTATTTTTCAAGGTCAGCCGTTACAAGCTTCGCGTCTTTCAACGTAATTTTTGACGTTACGGCATCATAAGCAATATTAAAGTTTTCAGCCGTACCGGGTATTGCCTTGCCGTTTGAATCTGTCAGCCAATATCCGCTCTCGTTTGTTGAAACGCCGCCGAAATAAACAAAATCGGGCAGAGCGTCAAAGCTCTCGGCAAATGCGGGCAGGCACGCTGCCGACAGAATGAGCAGTGAAAGAAGCACTGCAAACAGTTTTTTGGTGATGTTTTTCATATGTATCTCCCTTCATTTTATACGTCGCTTTGCTGCGGCATTGAATAGTTTACCACTTTAATTTTGTTTTTTCTATCAACCGAAGTTGACATTTTATAATCTACATATAAAAAAGAGCGCAACTTTTAAGTGCGCTCCTTAAAATCAGTCCTCTTTTTTATTTTTTGTGCTTTTAACCGCATATCTGATTACCCATGCAATCAATGCAACGGGCACAAGAATAACTGCAACAATGACAAGCTTCTGCATCGGTATATATTTGTAAAGACCGTCACCGAGAATTGTGAAAAGAAAAACTCTGGGCAGAATTCCGCCAAGCGAAACCGCAGTATACTGACCGAAAGGTGTTCTCATTGCGCCCAGAAGCAGGCTGACAATGTCAATCGGAAAAACGGGCAAAAATCTGATTGCAAGCAAAGCGGAAACTTTGTTTTTGCTTTGCATTTTAAGCAGTTTTTCGCCGTATTTGGTGCTTTCAACCTTTTCAACAACCTTTTTGCCGCCCATAATTTTTCCGAAAAAGTATGTTGCAGTAACCTCAAGAGCTATACCTGCCGCATTAATAAGCAACGCAATCCACCAGTCAAACGCCATACCGACTGCGATATATACAATCGACGCAGGCACAACAAAGGTAAGCGATTTGAGAAGATAAACGCCCAGAATGCTTATAACGGCGATTGCAAAATTTCCGGAAGCATCAACAATAGCTCTTACGTCAATGTTTTTAAGCTCATCATATTTCCAGAATATGACGGCAATAATAACAAATGAAACTGCAATTCTTGCCGCAATTCCGATTAAAGTTTTTGTTTCAAACTTTTTGTTTTTCACTTTTTTCCTCCGATATCGTGATTATTCCAGTTAATAATAACCTATTATAAACGCTAAAGCAAGAAAAAAACAAATAATTCACAAAATTTTTATAGACACATTCAAAAACCTGTGCTATACTGATTTAGTATGTAACATCAAAAGAAAAGGAGGGATTGAGCATGATGACCGCAAAAGAAAAAATTCAGAGAGCTTCAGCTTCGGTTGCTTTTGACGGTATTTTTAAGTATGTTAAAAAGAATCCTGCGGAAAATCTGATTAAACTTACCAATCTTTCCGAAAAACTTATGGGCGGAGCATTCCCTGCCAAAAACTTTGAATCTTTCCGCAAAGCCGTTCTTGACGAAAACAACGTCTGGAACCGTTTTGCAATGAATATCATCAATGAAATCGACCCCGACATTATCAAAAAAATGATTCTTGCCCTCGGTCTCGGTGCAGGTGTAAACGGCACAAAGGCTGTGCGTGAAAACAGAGAAAAATATAAGTGCAACATTCCTTTTATTCTTCTCTTTGTCCCCACAAGTGCCTGCAATCTTCACTGCAAAGGCTGCTGGTCTGCAGAATACGGTCATAAGTCAAATCTTTCGCTTGACGAAATGAGAAGCATTGT
>JAZSBC010000056.1:0-34131 GCA_045602245.1 Acutalibacteraceae bacterium
TATTACAGGTCATTTCTATGCCTCTGTAGCTCAGTTGGTAGAGCAGTGGACTGAAAATCCACGTGTCGTTGGTTCAATTCCGACCGGAGGCACCAACAGGTGCGGATGTAGCTCATCTGGTAGAGCGCCACCTTGCCAAGGTGGAGGTAGCGAGTTCGAGCCTCGTCATCCGCTCCATTTTTTTAGCATAAAATATGCTGAAGATTCATAACCTAATATTGTGTGGTGCCATAGCCAAGTGGTAAGGCACGAGTCTGCAAAACTCTGATTCCCCGGTTCAAATCCGGGTGGCACCTCCAGAAAAAGAAAGACACGCAATAGCGTGTCTTTTCTTTTTCAATGAAATTCGCCTTTAGGCGAGTGAAATAGCTTCGCTATGAAATACGCTGACGCGTATGAAATATTTGCTTCGCAAATGTTAAAAGGCGAATTTTATTTCACATTTTGCCTACGGCAAAATATTTCATTTGATCTTGTTCCTTCGGACTTGATGATATACAATGCTTCGCATTGATTTTCAAAAAATTTTATTGTATAATTATTAAATAAAATGGAGGGTGATGATTATAAATGACTAAAGAAGCTTTTTATTCAAAGTGGATGAAATCTTTTGCTGCTGATATTTCCGAAAAAGATATACAGAAATATGTTGTATCTACGGGAAATTATATTTGGCATATTTTTTCATGGAAACTATTGAATGATAATCTGTATTTAACGGGAAATGCAGCAAGGGAAGCATATGATAAAATTGATAAAAGCGGAGCTGTATATATAGAGTGGTTTGATGATGGACACATCAAAGATATGGGCATCAATCTGAATACGGCAAAAGCCTTAGACAAATTTGTTGAGGTTTATGTTGTAAGCAAAAATTTTGAGTGGACGTATATCAAAACTCACGAAAGTACGTGCGGTCCTTATTTTATGTTGAGCAAGTAATTTTTTTAAAATTCTTGTTTTCAGAATGGCCCTTTTGCATACTTGCGTGTGCGGAACTTTGGTGAAGAAATAATCATATTCATCTCTGATTGTAAATTCAGATTATATGTGATATAATCAGTTCGATAAACAATCAGCTTGTTTTTCAAGAACGGTATGTACAGCAGTTTCACATACGAAAGGCATATCGGTATGCGATGTCAAAAATTTGAATGCAAGAAATTTTAAGGAGATAATTCAATGCAGACTATTATCAAATTTTTCTTTACAATTTTTACGGTCGTTTCAATTTTTTGCTCAAATCTGTTGTTCCCTGCAACGGTTTTTCCCGAAAGTGAGAATTTTGATTTTTCGTATCTTGAATATCCCGACTCGGCAATAATCACACTTGAAGAGGCAGGACTTACTGAGCAAGAGCTTGTCGGCAGAGCTTCGGCTCAGCTGCCCGAATACGTGCAGTCGGGCGGTTATGAGGACATAAACGGAATAACAATATCGCCTTATTACACTGCAAAGGTAAGCGGAGAGGAAATCCCTGTCTATGCTTCCGTGGTTTTTATACGTGTTGACGATACGGGAACTCTCCACTCTTTCTCTGAAATTTATGTTGATTCGAGTGAGGAGTTTTCGTTCAATATTGAGATAACCGGTGCTGACGTTGTGCTCAAAAATGCCGTTGTGTTGCCTGAATCGCACGGTGTAAAGGCGCAGTGCAAAGACAATACCGTTACGGCATCAATCAATAAAACGGGAGTTTATACTTTCCTTTTCAACAACGCAAATCAGTATTACGGCTATACTCTTATGGTTCGTGAAAAGGTTGATGAGGACAAAGAAATTGAGGCATACAAAGAGAAATACGGAGAGGATAACGTTTGGGTTATTGATAAAGGTGTGTATCAGTATGACTATGTTAACATTGTTGCACACAATAACCTGGTGATTTATCTTCGTGAAGGTGCTTATGTTATTGCAAACCACCTTTACGATATTGACTGCGCCGAGGATGAAAACAAATACCGGGAACCTACTGCGCCCGGAGATAACTCTATAGGGCTTACAAGGTATCCTTTTATAAATTTTTACAACTGCAATAATATAACCCTCACAGGCAGAGGCGTAATAGATATGACCCGACTCGACAGACGAGAGAGAAGAGGCGTTGTTTTCACCAACTGCAATAACGTAAACGTCAGCGACGTGAAAATTATAAACTCGCCCGAATGGTCGTTTATTTCATATTGCTGCACCGATGTCAGCATTGACAATGTGGATATCATCGGCAACCGCGGTAACTGCGATGGTTTTGCAATCTGCAACAGCCACAACGTAAGTGTTGATAATTGCTTTGCAAGAGTGGCGGATGATACCTTTGAGGTTAAGGCTCTCGGCGGCACAATGGACAGCAAAAATATCACGTTCTCAAACTGCATTGCCTGGGGAGGATATGCACGATGCTTCGGTATCACGGGCGAAGTCAACAAGAAGATTTCCGACGTAGCTTTCCGCGACTGTGCCGTAATTTACCGTGACGGTGTATGGGATAATGACAGGATCGGTTCACTTGTTGTTGTGGCAGAGCAGACCAAAGGCAGTATTGACGGAGTTCTTTTTGAAAATATTGAAATTTTCCGTGACGAAGGCAGACCGATTCTTGTGAAGATTTACGATGAAGAAGCAGAAAATTTTGAGATAAAAAACATTGTATTCAGAAACATTTCTTATACTTCATATATGAAACCGAAAATCGCAGGCACGGACAGCAACACAAATACAGTTCAGGTAGAACTTGAAAATATAACTGCTCACGGAAAGAAACTGCAATTCCCGAAAACGAGATTCATCATCGGTAAATATTGTGAAGTAACTTCCGAATAATCTTTATGAGGCTTGCTTAGAATAAATAACCATACAAAAATATGTGGCGTTTTTAGGACGGTGAAAATATGAAAGCATTTGAAACTTTACCTGACGGCTACAGAGAAATTTGTTCTGTTGATCTTCAGAAAAATAAGAAAGCGGCATTGACGGTAAACATAATTGCGGTTGTAATTACGGCTGTTTTGGTTGTTCCCATGCTTTTTGTTGTGCCGATTTCTTCTTTGTTCAGTATGGAAAAGGGCATTTTGAATTATATGCTCAGATTTGGCGCTTTTTTTGTTTTGATTATTCTGTATATGGTTTTGCATGAACTTGTTCACGGAATTGCTATGAAAATATGCGGAACAAAAAAGGTTAAATACGGCTTTACGGGAATGTATGCTTTTGCAGGCAGTAATGATTTTTATGATAAAAAATCTTATATTTTTATCGCTTTGGCTCCCGTTGTGCTTTGGGGAATTGTTATTGCGGTTATTAATCCTTTTGTCTCCGCAGAATGGTTTTGGGTTGTGTATTTTCTGCAAATATCCAACTTGTCGGGCGCGGCAGGCGATATTTTTGTAACCGTGAAGTTTTCAAAACTGCCAAGTGATATTTTGGTTCAGGACTACGGTGTTGGTATGAAAGTTTTTTCTGAACAATAATTTAAAGGGGCTGTTTTCACAGCCCCTTCTTCTTATATATCCGCATCGGTTATTCTTTCGATTTCTATTGATTCCGTATAAATGTTTTTCGGGTTGTTTTCGTCAAGAACAATCAGCCTGCCGCCTCTTTCCAATCCGTAGGTGAAATAACCTGCGCCGAGTGTCTGATAAAGGTCAATGCCGTCAACGTTGATTCTGAAGTCGTTTATGTGGTCGTGGCCGAAGAATGCCGCAATGATATCGCCCGTCTTTTTCCAGCTTTCAAACTGCCTTCGGTGGTTGTTTTCCATATGCGGCGGGCAGGGCTTTTCTCTTATTCTGCCTTCAAGAATCTTGTGACCGAATTTATAGTAATTACCGTCACGGCTGAACGTGTATTCATCATCCGCCGTCACTTCTTCAAAGCCGTCAAGCTCCTGCTGAACGGGAATATGCTGAAAAAGAATTGCAGGCAGGGGATTTCCGCCGTTTGCTTCTTTCAATTCCGAAGCACGCTTTTCATACCAATCAATCTGATCATCGTGTACGCAGTCGTATACCAGACCGCCGTCTGATTTTTTCTGATAATCGTTTGAATCAATGAGCCATATTGCGAACGCATCTTTTTGACCGTCGCTGCTTTTTATCGTTACACAGCAGTTGCCGCAGCCGTAAACATCGGCATCGTTGAGGTTTGAACGGCAATTCGGATATTCCATATACTGCATCATCTGGAATTCCGTGTGGAAACCGGCTTCGCCGTCGTGATTACCGAAAACAACGCAGAGGGGAATGTTTCTTTCTCTTATGGGTGCGGTTATTCTTTGAATTGTGTTCTGCACAAAATCATATGTAAATTCTTCCCAGTATCCGCTTATGTTGTCGCCGCCGAAAACTACGAGATCGGGGTTCGTTTTCTCAACAAGCTTTTCAATAACGTTTATTGTTTCTTTGTCGCAGGCTTTGGGAATTTCAGGGTTTGGATCATCGTCCATTTCGGGTTCAACGTTGTGAATATCCGTAATATGTAAAATTCTGAATTTACCGTCTTTGGCAAATTTCAGCGGTTCGGGTTTTTCTCTTTTAAACTTGCCGGAATTCCATTTATGGGGCGTTCCCACAGCGCAAAGACAGGGGAGTGCAAGTCCCGATAAAAACGATTTGATTATTTTGTTCATAATTATTCTCCAAAGTTTTATTTATATAATTATATCATAATTATGACATATTTTACAATATTGTTTGACATTATTTTGTGCAGATGTTATTATAAGTATATAAAATATATAGGAGAGATTTCATGGCTGATTTAAAAGGCAAGGTTAAATCATTGTTTACGGAAATCAAAACTCATTGGAATACGCCTGCTGAGGGAAAATACGTCCCTTACAAGGAGTATAAAGATGTTGTTTTTGCCGTAGGCAGCAACTACGCAGGTTCAAAAGTTCTTGAATACATATGGTTTGGTGCGGCTTGCTATCTTGTTATGCACCACTATAAGCTGCCCTATCTCACGTTCTCCGTTATCAGCATCCTCAATATGCCTCTCGGCTATATTTCGGCGCTGATATGGTGGTTTGTGTGCGATAACCTCGGCTTCCTCCCTAAGAAAACAGAGAGAAAGCTGTATTGGGTATACGGTCTTATGGCTTTGTTCGGCATATCGACGATTCTGTTTGATTATTCACAGATTTTCGTCCATCTCGGTTCGCTTATCGGCAATATAAATTCGTTTATAGACGGGCTTAGTGATACGATTATTCCAATAAAAGAAACCTATCCCGAATTTATAAATAATTTCGTTGCCGGTCTGAGTGAAAAACTCAGCGGACTTGTAGGTATGAATATAGATATCCCCGATTACAGCACACCTTTTATCAGATACCTCAACGGTCTTGAAGGAATGAATGCAACCGCTTGCTTCAAAACGTTCGGCACTCATTTCCTTTATACGGGCTGGGTTGGTGCGCGTAATATTTTCTGGCGTAAAAAGCTTCTTCCCAAGTTCGGCAGATATAAATATTCGCTCTATTGCGACGTTGTTCCCAAGTGCATAATGGTTATTCTTATCGGCTGGCTTCCCGTTTATGACATTCCCGACGTTGCAACAAGAGTCTGGGTTGCAAACCTCCTTTTCGCAACGTTCAACGTTTTCGGCTTTGCGAATAACCTTGAAACCTGTACCAAAAGCATCAGCCCGAATCTTCAGGAGAGAATCCTTGTCAGAAGCTATCCCGTTAAGCTTTCGCATTTCCTCAATACGGTTGTCGGTCTTATCATCAGCGTTGTTATCGGCACATTGAAAAACGAATGGGCAGATATTAATCTTTACAGATTCGTTATCCCAATCGCATTCATTTCGCTTGCCGCAATGACAATGTTCTTTGCAGGCAGAGTTAAGGAAAGAATTCCTCAGCCTCCCGTAGAAAAGAAAGCGCAGATCAAGTTCTGGGACGGTATGTTCGGTGTTCTTCATAACAAATATCTGCTTATAAATACCATCGTCGGTCTTATTGACTCTCTCGGCAACGGTATGCTTCCGTTTGTTACGATTCTTTATCTGTATACCTTCCGCCTGAGCGGATTGCCTTATACGCTTATCGTTATGCTTATCTCGTTTGCAGGTACTCCGCCCGATATGCTTTCGCCCTATTTCCTCAAGAGATTTTCATATAAGCAGATTATGATTTTCTATCAGGTAACAAGAGCGTTGGGTAATGCGGCGATTGCCGCCGCAATAATGTTCTGCGGCGAAAATCTTACCCTTTGCGGAACAATATGCGTTGTTGTGCTTTTCTTTATGGAAATGACAAAGACTGTTCCGACCACTGCAGGCCACGATATGAACGTTCGTATCAGCGACTATCAGATGTATCTTTCGGGCGAACGCCTTGAAAACTTTACGGGCGTTTTCGGCTGGTTTACAGGCCCTGTCACGTCATTTGTAGGACTCATCATTCCTCTTGCGCTTCTCAAGTTCGGCTTCAACAGCAACTGGGACGTTCTCTTTGTTGACGATTCAAGAACAAAAATAATTGCTATTCCTCTTCTTGTTGACGTTGTCGGCTTCCTGCTTATGACCATTCCGTATTTCTTCTGGGATTATGACAGCAAAAAGCAGAATATGGTTATGGAAGTTCTCAAACGCCGTGCAGAGGTAACCGAAAAGAAAGCCGCCGAAGAGGGCGAAAAGGTCTCGGGCGGATATATCGGATAAGTGAGGTGAATTGATATGAGTAAAAAAGAAAAAAAGAAAGTTAATAATCAGGCAGAAGAGCCTGTTGTTCTTGATATTCCCGAAGATGAAATATGGACTTATCAGGTTGAAGGCCTTGCGGCACCTCATGTCAACAAGCCTTATAAGCATTACGGTTTGAAAAAAGTTATATTTGCACTTATTATTATCGTTGCGGTTTCGCTTTCGATGTATTTCAGCGTAAGAACCGTTCAGAAAGATACTTTTGAATATGACGGCGATACGTTCACAAAATTCAACAACACGGGCTTTATCACTGAGCTTGATATCGACTATGTTTCAACCGTTAAGTATGACAGCAAGAATGCAGACCCCAACACGAACTTTGAGATTGTGAAGGATGAAACAAAGAAGATAACGAAAGTCGGTCCTTATACACTCAACTGTGATGAAAAAGTGAAGATAATCAATATCGGAGCCGGAGTTGATTTTGTTGACCCGAAGGCATTCTATTCCTGCTGGGCATTGCGGCAGATAGAGGTTGATGAAAACAACCCCAACTACTGCGATATTGACGGTGTTCTTTACAGCAAGGATAAAAAGACGATTATCTGCAGACCTTGTGACCACGACACCTATCTTGCAGAAAAATACGGTTATGCATCTTATGACAAAAACGGATATAGGGTTGAACCCAATGCAGATGATGCATATTATAAGCAACGTTACTACTACCGTAATATTTTGAATGCTGATTTGGGTTATGCAGATATTGAAGCGGTTGAAGAATATTTTAAAAATGAAGATAATCTTGCGGCGCTTGAAGAATTCTTTAAAACTGAAGAGGTTCAGCAATATAAGAGTGTAAAAGAAATAATTAAAGATATAATAAAAGCAATCAAAAACATCTTTATAAAAGAAGAAACACAAGAGGCGAAACCGTTAACAAATGCGGAAGAAATGGATATTTTCTTCAGCAAAGAAGAAAACTACACGAAATACTATGAACAGTATTTTATTCCGTATTATGAACGGTATACAAACGACGTTCTCACTTTCGTTGTACCCTCATCGGTTGAAACCGTCGGCGAGCTTTGCTTCAACTATGCAAATATGAAGAACGTTTATCTTCCCGAAGGTCTTAAGGAAATTGAAACTCTCGGTTTCTTCGAGATTCCTCTGCTTGAAAACATCTATTCATATAAGACCGATTCAGAAGTTGCCGATTCTCATTTTACGTCCGAATCAGCGCTCGGTGAAATATATCTTTCATTGCCCGAAGGTCTTGAATATATCGGCTCGGATGCGTTCAGCTACAATATGGCTATGAACTATATCTATATTCCCGAGAGTGTAACTCATATCGGTCATCACGCATTCTGGGATACCGTCTATAAGGAAGGCAATCTTATTGATGATTTTACGTATCTTATAGGCAAAAGCCCCAACTATGCCGATGAAAAACTGAAGGCAGTAAACAGAATCAACGTTGCCGCTTCGGAAGAAGAATTCAAAGAAGTTGAAAAGGGCAACAGTTGGAGACCGCAGTTTGACTTTATGCTTTTCAAAAAGAGCGTTGACGTTGTTTATAATGCGGAAAGAAAAGCAAAATAATACGGTAAAATTCCGATAACGTATTGATTTTGTTGATATTAAGGATTAAAATAAAGTTCAAATTTTAGCAAAGAAGTGTTTGAAATGAGTATGGTTTTTGAAAGAAAGCTTCCTATTCCTCAGGAGGTTAAAGAACAGTATCCGCTTACTTATGAGCTTGAGAATCTCGTAGCAAAAAGAGCTGTTGAAATTAAAGACGTGTTTACGGGCAAGAGTGACAGACTTGTTCTTGTTATCGGCCCTTGTTCCGCAGATAATGAGGACAGTGTGATTGATTATATTTCGCGCCTTCGTACCGTTCAGGAGAAGGTCAGCGATAAAATTCTTATCATTCCCCGTATCTATACAAACAAACCCAGAACAACGGGCGACGGCTATAAGGGTATGCTTCATCAGCCTAACCCCAATGAAAAGCCCGATATGTATAAAGGAATCGTTGCCATCAGAGAGCTTCATATGAGAGCGCTCAGCGAAACGGGCTTCTCCTGCGCCGATGAAATGCTTTATCCCGAAAACTACAGATATCTCAGCGATATTCTCGCTTATGTTGCAATCGGTGCCCGTTCTGTTGAAAATCAGCAGCACAGACTCGTTTCAAGCGGTATTGATATTCCTGTAGGTATGAAGAATCCCACAAGCGGCGATATTTCCGTTATGATGAATTCAATCACAGCCGCTCAGCATAAGCATACGTTTATCTACAGAGGATGGGAAGTTAATTCCGAGGGTAACCCCTGCGCTCACGCAATTCTCAGAGGCTACGTTAACAAACACGGTCAGTCACTTCCGAATTATCATTATGAAGACCTTGTTCACCTTGCTGAAATATATGCAAACAGCGGTCTTGAGAACCCCGGTGTTATCGTTGATACAAACCACGCAAACTCTGGCAAAAAGTATCTTGAGCAGGTGTGAATTGCCAAGGAAGTTCTTCACAGCTGCCGCCACGATGCCGACGTTAAAAAGCTTGTTAAAGGCTTTATGATTGAAAGCTACATTGAAGACGGTGCGCAGAAAATCGGCGAATGTATTTACGGTAAGTCGATTACAGACCCGTGCCTCGGCTGGGAAAAGACGGAGCGTCTTATTTACGACATCGCAGATTTACTTTAATACATAAATTACGGAGTGAAAATAATGTACGAAAACAACTGGGAATCTCTCAATAAACGCCCTGTCCCCGAGTGGTTCGGTGATGCAAAATTCGGAATTTTTATTCACTGGGGGCTTTATTCCGTTCCTGCATATACAAAAAAAGGCGATTATGCCGAGTGGTATATGAGGCAGATTGAACAAGATACCGAAGCGGCGGCTTTCCACAAACGAGTTTACGGCGAAAACACAAAATATGAAGATTTTGTAAGCGGTTTCACTGCTGAACTTTTTGATGCAAAGAAATGGGCAGACCTCTTTCAGAAGAGCGGTGCAAAATACATAAATATAGTTTCAAAGCATCACGACGGATACTGCCTTTATAAATCCGATTATGCGTGGAATTGGAACAGCGTTGACGTTGGTCCTCACCGTGATTTCCTTCAGGAACTCAAAGATGCGCTTGAAGGAACTGACGTGCGTTTCGGCGTTTATCACTCGGTTTATGAATGGTTTCATCCCACGTATCTCAAAAATCCCGAGCAGTATGCCCTTGAGCATCTTATTCCTATGCTCAAGGAGCTTGTAGAAAAGTATCAGCCCAACACGCTTTTCACGGACGGCGAATGGGAGCATCCTTCATCCGTATGGCATTCAACGGAATTCCTTCAGTGGCTCTATAACGAATCAAGTGTGAAGGATATCATTGTTCCCAATGACCGTTGGGGCAAAGAAACAAGAGGCCGTCTCGGCGGCAACTTCACAACCGAATACGGCTACATCGAAGAAGGCAGGAAGATTGAAGACGTTGAGCTTGACAGACCTTTTGAAGAGTGCAGAGGCATAGGCCGTTCATTCGGCTTCAACCGCAACGAAGATCTTGCTGATTATCTCAGCGCCAAAGAGCTTATTGAAATGCTCTGCGATCTTGTTTCAAAGGGCGGCAATTTCCTTCTCAATATCGGACCTGCCGCAGACGGCACAATTCCCGTTATTATGGAAGAAAGACTTCTTCAGATGGGTGATTGGCTCAGAGTTAACGGCGAAGCGATTTACGGCACAAGAATTTATTCAAAACAGCTTCAGGACGGTGTTTATTACACAAAGAAAGGTGACGATGTTTATGCAATCATCAACAGTTTCCCGTTCGGTTCAAAAGTGCTTGATCTTGTTGAGTATAACCCTGATATTAAAGCAAATCTCCTCGGTAGCAATGCTGTACTTGAAGTTAAGGATAATGCAGGAAAAGCAGAAATAATCTTCCCTGCAATCAATCCCGATACCGTTGATTCAAACTGGCTCTACACAATAAAACTTTCAAAATAATGTAGACATTTGTAAAATGATATGTTAAACTGAAATTACCAAATAAAAAATGAGGTGTTAATTATGAAAAAGGTTCTCAGCATAGCTATGGTTATCTGCCTTGTTGCAACGCTTTTTGCAGGCTGCTCGGGTCTTACGGGCGTTATTAACGAATCAAAAATCGTAGGCACTTGGGAAGGTGCAAAGGAAACGGGTATTTTCGGCACTTCGGTTGACGTTACATACACGTTCGAAAAAGACGGCGTCGGCACAATGCCTCTTCTTGATTCATTCGTGAATGCATCGGTTGATTTCACTTACACTATCGAAGAAGACGTTCTTACAATCAATGTTGATTCTGATTATTTCTCGGATTCATATGTTTACACAATGGCATTTGAAGGGGATAATCTTATCCTGACCGATGATTCCGGAGAAGCTCTTACTCTCACAAAAGTTGAATAAAGCGAAAGTGGGCTGTCTTTGGACAGCCCACTTTAATATTTCTTTAACAGTTTTTAAACAATAACAAAATAAATGCGAGTAAAACACAAAATCGGCTCATATCTGAGCCGATTTTTTGCATACAGAGCAAATATAGTTTTTTTCGGTTTCATAAAAGAAAAAATGAAATCCTTTTTCGGAGCAGGCAATACAGCCGTTATCAACATTGAAAGAAACGTCCTTGATATCTGAACCGAGACCCGTTCCGATGCATTTGAAATAAGCCTCTTTCAGAGTCCATATTTCAAAAAATCCGTTTTCGCTTTTTGCGATATGTTCTTTTTCGTTTTCCGTTGCGAATCTCTCCGCAGTGCGGGGATTGATGCTTCTGATTTTCTCAACGTCAATTCCGATTTCGCAATCCGAAACAGCGCATATCACAATATCGCCGCTGTGACTTATGCTGAAATGAACGGGCAGATTTTTTGCATAAGGCTTGCCTTTTTCGGTGTGTTCAAAAACGATTTCGCTTTGTTCAACACCGCAGAATTCCGCAACAGCCTTTCTGCAAAGTGCATCCGCCGCGATGCGGAGCTTTCTTTTTTGCTCATTCTTCATCTGACTGACGGATTGCTTTCTCTCTTCGCTCATTGCGCTGAACCAAAGCTCAAAACAGCTCTGTTCAATGTCGCTGACGTTTAACTGATAAATTTTCATTTACTGAATAATGCTGTTGAGAGCGTCGATGAAAGCCATTTCAACGCCAAAAATATCAACAACCTTGTGCATAAAGAGCGCAACCGAAATGCCTACAACAATGCCGCCGATGATTTCGGGGATTGTGTGTCCTTCAACCTTCTTAACGTCTTTTGCTTCGTTGTTGCAAACCTTTGCCTGAATGCGGTTGAAAGCATCGGTAAGCCTGCTTATGGGAAGCCTTACCTTGAAAGCGTCAAACATTGTGATGAATGCAAAAACGCCTGCAACGGCAAAAATTTCCGAATCAAAGCCGCATTTGATTGCAACGCAGGCGCAGAGTGAAACAACCGTTGCGGTGTGTGAGCTTGGCATACCGCCGAGCTTGAAAAGTGTTTCAAGCGTAACCTTTTTCGCCTTGCGTCCTTTCTTTTTGTCGATAACGTACTTGGTAAAGTTTATGATAACTTTTATAACCTGAGCCACAAACCAAGCCGTTAAGCATACCATAAAAATTCTCATTATTTGTCCCCCTTAAAATAATACAGTTAATGATACAACATTGACTAAAAAAAAGCAATAGTTTTTTCTTGAAAAAAACGGTCAATTATGATAGAATATCTGATGTTTATTGTCAAAAAATGTTTTTTGTTTCAGTAGGGGGTAATTATGAAGAAGAAACACAGTAATCTTGGTAATGCAAACATACCGACCTATCAGACTCTGAAAGAGATTATCGTCAAAGGCACTCAGGCAGGCGGCGATAAAAGACAGTTTGTTTTTCTTGACAAAGAAAAGAACGAATGCATAAGAACTTTTAACCAGACGTGGGCTGAAATGACTGCGCTCGGCACATATTTCAGCACAAAAGGCCTCAACGGCAAAAAGAAAATCGCAATTATCGGTGAAAACTGCTACGAGTGGATGATCACGTATTACGCAACGCTTGTCGGCGGCAACATCACCGTACCTATGGATTGCAAGCTTCCTGCAGATGACCTTGCAGACCAGCTTATCCGTTGCGGCTGCGATGCTCTTGTAATAACAGAAAAATTCGTTCAGATGGCTGAGGATTTCAAAAACAACCCCGATATGCCCGAAATGGTTTATTTTAACATCAGCGACGAATATGATATGTATCTTGCCGAAGGCAAAAAAGCGCTTGATGCAGGCGATACTTCCTGCATAGATGCGAAGGTTGAACCTGATGATCTCGCTTGTATCGCTTATACTTCGGGTACAACAGCCAAAAGCAAGGGTGTTATGCTCACTCATTTCAATATTTCAAGCAACTGTTCGGCATCGTGCCGTGCTCTTTCCGGCAGGCACGCAATCGGCTTCCTTCCGCTTCACCATACCTATGCGTGGGTAAGCGCACTGTTTTCCTCATATATCCTCAGCGAGTGGGGTTACGTATGCGACGGAATAGGCAACATTCAGGGCGATCTCCAAAAATATCAGCCCTATAATTTCTCGGGTGTACCCCTTGTTGTTGAAACAATATATAAGCGTATCTGGAAAACCGCAAAGAAAACCGGCAGAGAAGAAGTTCTCAAAAAGGGTCTCAAAATCAGCGGATTCCTTATGAAGCTCGGTATCGACAGAAGACGCAAAATTTTCAAAACAATCATTGATAACCTTGGCGGCAATCTTAATATGATCATTTGCGGTGCAGCGAATCTTGATCCCAAGATTGAACAGGGTATGCATGATTTCGGCATTGAAATTTATAACGGCTACGGTCTTACCGAGTGTTCGCCTGCGGTTACCTGCAACAGACCCGATAAATTCCGTTTCGGCTCGGTCGGCACTCCGCTTGACTGCTGCGAAATAAAAATCGTGAATCCCGATGAAGACGGTGTCGGTGAAATCTACGTCAAGGGTCAGAACGTTATGAAGGGCTACTATAACGATCCTGAAGCAACTGCTGCAGTGTTTGACGGCGAATGGCTCATCACGGGTGACCACGGCAGAATTGACAAAGACGGCTTCCTCTTTATGGTCGGCAGAAAGAAGAATCTTATATGCCTTTCAAACGGAAAGAACGTTTCACCCGAAGAACTTGAAGATAAGCTTTCGAGAATCGACTATGTAAAAGAAGTTCTTGTTTATGACGAAAACAACAAAATCGTTGCGGAGTTCTTCTTCGATGAGGTTGAATATCCCGATGCAAGAAGCAGAATAAAAGAGGATATTGACGAATTCAACCGCAATATGCCTTTATATAAAAACATAAACGGAATCAAAATCCGCGATACCGAATTCCCAAAAACAACAACTCTTAAAATTGCGAGAAAAAATACAAACAAATAAAAAATATGCCCGCCTTAACGGCGGGCAATTTTCATATTTCGATTACCGTTGCATCAATTCCGAGTGACGGCAGAAGCTTTTCAAGCACGTCTGCAGTTTTTATTTTCAACGTTGCGGTGTTATCACTCGGGTGGCAGCATATATATTCTTCGCTTATAACGTCTTTGTCTATTGCGAGCGAAACTTTCTTTTCTCTGTCGAAAATCAGGCTTGTGATGCTCAGTGAACCCGGCGACGTGTTCAGCAATGCTTCCATATATTCGCCCGAAGCGAAGGAAAGGCGGGAACAGCCGAGCTTTTTTGAAACGTCTTTTGTAACAAACCGTTTGCCGTCTTTTATCATCAGAAGAACGGTGACTTTTCCCGAATCCGTTTTCAGCAATAAGTTTTTGCAGATTGTTCCGCCTATCATTTCGTTTATTTTATGGCATTCTTCAAGAGTGAAAGCAGGGGAGTGAGTGACTGTGCCGTAAACTATTTCGTTTTCGTCAAGATAACTGCATACCTGCAGTGCTTTTGCGCTCAGTTCCATTTTATCACTTTCCGTAAAACGCCGATTCATAATCAACCGCGTTTATTTTTATTGTTTTCCACGGGCCGCTGCTTTGGTCTTCGTGAGTGAGAATTTCGTTTTCAAAGGTGTGAATTCCTGAATACGATGTTTTTCCTCTTGAAAGCACCCAGAATCTGTCAGGCTCGTTTTCTGTTTCATTGAATATGCTTTCTTCTGCTGAAAATTCGCCTTCGTTGAGCTTGCCGAAGCAGAAATAAATTATCTCGCCGTTTTTATCAAATTCAATGTAGCAGCGTTCGTAACGGCTTTGAATGATATAAACGTTTTTCTTGATTTGCTTGAATTCAAGGAACTCTTCAACGGTTTCTTCGTCGCCGCTTTCAACGGTATATGAATATTTCAGGCTGTCGCTTTTTTTGTCGTATTCCGCCGTGTAAGTTTTAACGAGCGATTCGGAAACGAACGTAAGCTCAGTAAGCCCGTTTTTGCTTTTGAAATCAATATCCATTCCGTCGCTCTGAAGCTTAAAATAATCCTGAGCCTTTTCGTTTGTCATATCGGGAGTGAAGCTTTCGGTGATTGATAAAGTGCCGAGTGAAAACGGCTCGAACGTTGTGAGAATATAATTCTCATCAAGAAAATATTCATCCTTGTTGCCCGATCTTATAACGTCGTTGTGTGCATTTTCAAGAACGGTGATTTTTGATTTCATTGCGGAAACAACCGATTCGTATCTGCTCTTGCATCCCTGAAAAGTTTTTTCTTCGTTCGTTATGGTGAGCATATCGGCGGTTTTGATTATATTTTCTTTTTTCTTGCCGCAGGAACAGCATAAAAGCAATAAAACGGCAAGTGAAAGTGAAATGATTTTTTTCATTCTGATATCACCCTGAAAAGGAGTATGGCAAAAACCATACTCCTTTAAAATACTTTATTATTTTTCGCTAAGAAGCTTTGCAAGTTCGTTCATAAAGGTGTTGATATCCTTGAACTGGCGGTAAACCGAAGCAAATCTGACGTATGCAACTTCATCAAGGTCCTTGAGTTTATCCATTGCAAGCTCGCCGATATAAACCGAGGTAACTTCTCTGTCGAGCGAATTCTGAAGAGTGCTTTCAATTTCGTTAACCGCTTTTTCAAGCGCTTCAAGAGCAACGGGTCTCTTTTCGCAGGCTCTGAGCATACCGTTGAAAAGCTTGTTGCGGTCAAAAACTTCTCTTGATTTATCCTTTTTGACAACAATAACGGGAACGCTTTCGATTATTTCATAAGTAGTGAATCTTTTCTGGCAGCTTATGCATTCTCTGCGGCGGCGTATGCGTTCTCCTTCGTCAGTGGGTCTCGAATCAATAACCTTGCTTTCTTCACAGTTGCAAAACGGACACTTCATTGTTCTGACACTCCTTTTATTTTATAATTCAAGTATAGCATATTTTATGGAATTTGCAAGCAGTTTCATAAATTTTGCAGATATCCGAGGGCTTTTATCAGCTCGCAGGGTTCACCGTAGTTGCTTCTGTAAAGCTCAATAACGTAATCGCCCTTGTAATCCGCCGATTCCATTATTTCAAACAGCTTTTTGAAACCGAACTCACCCGTGCCGGGCGGCAGACAGTCCTGACCTGCTTTGTGGTCGCTTAAGTGAACGTGAACGATTTCGTTTTTGAATTCATCTGCAAACGCAAGAGGTTCAAATCCTGATCTTACGGCTTGCTTGACGTCAAAAACCATTCTGAAATCATCACCGAGATACGTTCTCATATTTTTGAGAAATTCCGGGTCTCTGCTGAAATGAGCGTGAACGTTTTCCTGACAAACGGTTATTCCGTGTTCCCTGCCTGCCTCAACAAGCTTGCCGAAACGCTCAAAATATTCGCTGTCACATATTTTTGCAGGGAATTTTGAGCCGTGAATAACAAGAACTTCTGCGCCGAGAACAGCAGCGGTTTCAGAGCAACGTTTATAGAATTCAATCCCGTCTTCAAATCGGCGCTTGTATTCGCTGAAAAGCATATGTGTTTCGGAGAACGACGAAAAAGGATGAACGGATGCAACCTTTATTCCGTATTCATTTTTGATTTTTACAAGTTTTTTTGCGAAATCTGAAGATGTTTCGCCGTATGAATTCAAAAATATTTCGCAGGTCTTAACCTCCATCTTTCCGAGAGCTTCAAGCGATTCTTCTGTTATCATAGGGTAAAGACACGACGTTGAAATTCCGATTGCCATCAAATTCATTCCTCAGTTGGTATTATTTAATGTTTGAAACCGCCTTGCCGATTGTGTATAATTGAATCGGAAGGAGGCAGCTATGAAAGAAATTTTTTCACAGATACACCGTGTTTCAAAAACCGTTTTTATAATCGGTTGCGTAATTGTTGTTTTTATGCTTGCGGTATCTGCAATTCTCTACATAGGTGCAGGGGAGTTGCTTGATTATTATTCTTCCGTTGAAATAAGCGAAAAGCTGCTTGAAACGTCAAGACCCGTTTGTGTAACGGTTTGCATCGGCAGTCTTTTTCTTGAATATTTTTTGAAGCAACGGAAAAATACAAATTAATTATATCATAAAAAATTAATTATTTCAACAGCGCTTAAAGTCGGGAAAATATCTCGACTTTTTTGTTTTTATATGGTATAATTATACAATAAGTTTGTGCGGATATGCAAAACAGGAGGAATGATTATGCTCAGAGTTGCAATGCTTTCAAAGTGGCACGTTCATGCCGAAGGATATGCAAGAGATTTTTTAAAAACAGAAAAAGCCGAAATAACAGCTGTCTGGGATGAAAAGCCCGAAAGAGGTGCCGAATGGGCAGAAAAGCTCGGCGTTGATTTTGAGGCAGACCTCGATATGCTCCTTGCAAGGGAAGACGTTGATGCCGTCTGCTGCTGTACTCCCACAACAATGCATACCGACGTGCTTATCAGGTGCGCAAAAGCGGGTAAACATATTTTTACGGAGAAAACGCTCGCCTGCACCGTTGAGGAATGCAAGGAGATTGCAAAAGCCGTTGAAGAAAGCGGTGTAACGTTCACCATTTCGTTTCCTCATAAGGCTTGGCCTGTTGTCAGGTTTGCAAAAGAGCATATTGAAAACGGCGATTTCGGCAGAGTAACTAACGTCAGAATCCGCAATGCACACAACGGTGTCAGCGGCAACTGGCTGCCCGATTATTGGTTTGTGAAAGAGGACTGTGCAGGCGGAGCAATGATGGATCTCGGCTGCCAGCCGTTGTATCTTCTTTCATATCTTTGCGGCAAGCCGAAAAAGATAACGGGTATCGCAAATTCCGTTCTCGGCACTCCCGTTGACGAGAATGCGATTTCGGTAATCGAGTTTGAAAGCGGCGCAATCGGTGTTTCGGAAACGTCGTTCCTTGCTTTTTCTTCGCCTTATACCATCGAGGTTCACGGCACTGACGGTATACTTCTCTGGCAGGGCGGCGATATCAAATATAAAACAACCGAAACGGCAAAGCTCAACAAGGACTTTATTTCGCCCGACAGATTGCCCGAAAACGGCGATTATCCCATTGATGCCTTTGTTGATGCCTGCATAAACGGAACGGGTTCGCCTGAAGGTCTCGGTATTGCGGAAGCCATTGAACTTGCAGTGCTGCTTGAAAATTCATATATTTCATACGAAACAGGCAAAACAGTTGATATAAAGGAGTAAATCAAAATGGAAGCAACGCTTTATAATTACGATATTTTTCCGAAAGTTTTCCCTGCAGGCAAAGAGGTTTCGGTCACAATAAAACCTCTCGGTTCTCACGCGGAATTTAAAAATCCCGACGGTATAGAACTTAAAATTTTCGGCCTTGATGACGGTAATCCCCGTGACTATCCTCACAGAGGCAACGGCTATGCCGTTCCGTTTGAATTTGACGGCTGCATTAAGTTTACACATACGTTTCCCCGTGAACAGCAGTATTTTATCAGAGTTTTTGAGAAAAGCAGCGGTAAAAGACTTGTTCAGCTGAGCGTTTATGCGCTTAACGAGGATCTTTGCGGCAGATATCCGCTTATAGGCGATCTTCATATGCATACCTGCCGTTCAGACGGAAGAGAATCGCCTGCAATCGTTTGCGCAAACTACAGAAAACACGGCTATGACTTCTTTGCTATAACCGATCATCATCGCTATTATCCTTCGCTTGAAGCAATAAACACTTATAAAGACGTTCCCATCGAATTCAATATCTGCCCCGGTGAAGAAGTTCATCTTCCCGACGTTGCACCCGACCATATCAACGACGTTCATATCGTTAATTTCGGCGGAAAATATTCCGTCAACGGTCTTCTCAGGGATGAATATGCGGAAGAATTCGGCAACGATATTGAAAAACGCCGTTTCGAAGGTTTCCCTTGCCCTGAAACAATAACAGAAGATGAATACAGAGCTCAGGTCGATGCTCTTGCGGCAACTCTCGATATCCCCGAGGGCATTGAGCCTTTCACATACGCAAGCTGCGTATGGGTATTCAACCATATCAGAAACGCCGAAGGTCTCGGAATATTCTGCCATCCTTACTGGCTTTCAAACGTTCATCAGGTTCCTGAAAACATAACAGACTATATGCTCAAGACTCATCCGTTTGATGCTTTTGAGGTTCTCGGCGGCGAAAATTACTATGAGCATAACGGTTTCCAGACCCATAAATATTATGAGGTGCTTGCAAAGGGTTATGAAAAATTCCCCATCGTCGGCAGTACGGACAGCCACGGCTCAACAGAGCATAACGAAAATGCTTACGTTGCGTCAACAATGGTATTCTCGCCTGCAAACGAATGCGAAGCAATTATAGATTCAATCAAGAATTTCTATTCAATCGCAATCGACGGCATCAGCAAGGAATACAGATTAGTAGGCGATTTCAGGCTTGCACGTTACGCCAATTTCCTTCTTAAAGACTATTTCCCGCTTCACGATGACCTTTGCTATGAAGAGGGCAGAGCGATGAAAGACTATGCCTGCGGTGTTGAAGGTGCAAAGGAAACTCTTGAGTTTATCAGCGGAAGAATTCAGAAGCAGAGAGAAAAATATTTTGCGTTTTAGACAAAATTATCAATTTGTTTCTTGAATTCGGAAGAAATAAGTGGTAATATACATTGAATTTTAAAAAAGGAGGTAGTGTGTTGGCAAAACAAAGATCACTTGAAGCTGCAAAAGCGCAGCATCCGAACAAAATCGGCATCAGAGACAGTCTCGGCTATGCAATGGGCGATGCCGCTAACCTTTTTGTTTTGACTTATGTGTCATCTTATCTTAAAGTTTTCTACACGGATATACTCAAAATAGAAGAAAGTAAAATAACAATTCTTTTGCTTATTGCCAGATTATGGGACGCAATCAACGATCCACTCTGGGGCAATATTGTTGCAAAGAAAAGACCTAACAAAGACGGAAAATACAGATCATATATCAAATGGTTTGCAATTCCTCTCGGCATTATGGCGGCTCTTTGCTTCTTCAATTTCAACAACCTTTCGGGAAGCAGTGCCGTTACTCTGGTGCTGATGTATGTTACTTATATCGGTTTCGGTATGATGTATACAACAATTAATATTCCCTACGGTTCGCTTGCTTCGGTTATTACCGATGACCCTGAGGGCAGAACTCTTCTTTCAACATTCCGTTCTGTGGGCGCAGGTCTCGGCGGCGCAATTCCGCTGCTTATCGGTCCTATGATTATTTATAACGGAACAGGTAAATTCAACAAATTCGGCGAAGAAATAAAAGCGGCAGACGAAAAAGGTATGCTGATATTCGGTGCAATCATGGGCGCTTTGTCCATAGTTTTCTTCTTCCTTTGCTTTGCTATGACAAAAGAAAGAGTAAAGCCCGAAGAAGAACCCAAGGTTGATTTCAAAGCGGCATATAAGGGTATGTTTACCAGCAGACCTTTCATTGCGGTTGCAATTTCGGGCATTCTTGTAAGCGGTCTGCTTCAGTTCGGTTCATTCAATCAGTATCTTTATAAGAATTATTTTGAAAACCCGAATCTCGGCATATTCGGAACAATCGCAAACTACGCACCTATGGCGATAATGCTTCTTTTCACTCCCAAGCTTTCAAAGAAATTCGGCAAAAAAGAGCTTTGCGGTATCGGTACGTTGTTATCATCCGTAACTGCGATAGTTATGTATTTCACAATGCCTATGTTTGAAAGAGGCGCTCCCGAAGGCAAAGTAAGTATGGGTATGATTATGTATCTTGTGTTTACTTTCATAATCGGTATCGGCTATTCTTTCGTAAGCATAACAACCTGGGCTATTGTAACTGACGTTATTGATTATCAGGAATATAAAACCGGTATCCGCAACGAAAGTGCAATTTATGCTGTTTACACTTTCTGCAGAAACCTCGGTCAGACAATCGCAGACGTCGGCGGTATGAGAATTCTTTCATCATATGTAGGATATGACGGCAAAATAATGGCTAATGAGGGCTATATTGCCAAAGGCACTATGCTTGAAAACGGTACGGTAGCTGCTGTGGATGTAAGTGACAGACTTCTTTTGGTCTGCACTCTTGCTCCTGCAATTATCTATGCCCTTATCTTTGTGCTTTACCAGTTTGCATATCCTCTCAGCAAGAAAAAACTTGAGCCTGTTTATTCATATATCAGGAAAGCAAGAGCTGAAAACGAATAAAACCAAAAGCTTGCACAAATTGTTGTGCAAGCTTTTTTTATACCTCTTTTTTGATTTTTTCAATGATTCTTTTTTCGAGCCTTGATATATAGCTTTGAGAAATCCCGAGAGAATCCGCAACCTCTTTTTGGGTGTATTCACGGCAGCCGCCTATGCCGAATCTCATCGTCATTATCTGCCGTTCTCTTTTGTTGAGCGAATTAACCGCTCTATAAAGACGTGTGCGTTCATCCTCTTCTTCAAGGTCACGGTAAACGTCATCCGCTTCGCTGCCGAGTACGTCCGAGAGAAGAAGCTCGTTGCCGTCCCAGTCAACGTTAAGCGGTTCGAAATATGAAACCTCCGCTTTCATCGAATTTGTTTTTCTCAGATACATCAGTATCTCGTTTTCAACGCAGCGCGAAGCATAGGTTGCAAGCTTGATATTCTTTGAAAGGCGGAACGTGTTGACGGCTTTGATAAGACCGAGTGTACCTATTGAAATCAGGTCCTCAATCGGTATCCCCGTGTTTTCGAATTTCTTTGCGATATACACGACAAGGCGCAGGTTATGTACGATAATTTCTTCTCGTGCATCTTTGTCGCCGTTTTCAAGTTTTTGCAGGCATTCAAGCTCTTTTTCGGGCGAAAGGGGAGGCGGCAAGGTATCGGGTCCGTTGATATAGTCAACTTCGGTATCGAAAATTTTTGATTTGAATTTCAGAATGATATTTTTTATTTCATCAATGAATTTGTGTGTCATTTAACGCAAGCCCCTCCTTTGAGCCGATTTTCTATTGTGTCAAAAAACGGTGTTCCGAGCAATGCGGAATATCCGCCCGAAACTATCTTTTTCTCGGTAACCGCTATGTAAATATCTTTTGCCTCAACCCAGTTTCCGTTGTTCATTATTTCGGTTTTGTCCGCCATAAAAGCAGGCAGAGCGCCGCCGCTGTGAATCGTTGAAAAGGGGATGAGCCTGAAGTTTTTCATATCGCTTATTTCACCGTGACCGTAAAGTTTTTTTACAAAATCTTTTTCCGCAATTATTGCGGGTTTGCCCGAAAAACAGTCGCAAAGGCTGTTGCCCGAATCAAACAAAGCTTTCCCCTCAACCGTTTTTTCGCCGTAAGTTATTTTTATGGGATAAATGCTTTTTTGCGGCGCTTTGCTTTTTGTGAATTTTGAAATCAGGTTCAGAACCGCGTAGCAGATAACCGAGCTTACCGTCAAAGTAAAAATATCAATGTCAAAATATACAATTCCGTTTTTGTATATCGCCGTGTTCGGCATAACGGTTATGCTCAGCGCAAGCATAATGCCTGCAAATGCAAAATTTGAAAGAAAAAAAGCACCGCAGCACTTCAGAAAAGCTTTGAGCGACTTGCAGCCGAACGCAATATAAACCATAAAAAGAAGAAATAATATTTTTATTACCGAATTAATTATAAGCGGTATGTTTTCAATAAAAATGATAAGTGAAAACAATCCGCCTGCCGCCGATGAAATTAGAATGCGAATCGTTTTATATTGGCTGCCCGTAATTGTTGCCGTTGCCCTGAGCAGAAGGTAATTGACTATTATGTTAACAACAATCAGTATATCCGCGTAAATAACGGTTTTCAGATTTACCACCTCAATTCTTTCATATTATATCAATCTCCGCTTATGAATTTTGTCGATTAATTAAAACTTTTCTATTGAATATTGAGAGCCGAAGGTATATAATATACCTGATTTTGATAAAGGAATGATTATAATGAAAAAATATCTTTTTGATACTCATATTCATACAAAAGAGTCGAGTTCCTGCAGCAGGGAATGGGCAGCGGATATTGTTAAAAGATATAAAGGTCTCGGTTATGACGGCCTTATTATTACCGATCATTTCAGCGCTTATCAGTTCAAAAAACACGGCGAAACTTTTGAAGAGCAGGTGCAGAAATATCTTTCGGGCTACAGAGCGGCAAAAGAGCTTGAAACCGAAGATTTTCATATTATCCTCGGTATGGAGCTGCGTTTTCTTGAAAACGATAACGACTATCTTGTCTACGGATTTGATGAGGAGTTTGTTCTTAATAACGATCTGACCAAATTCAACAATCCCGAAGAATTCAGGCCCGTAATCGAAGCGAATAACCTCATTATGTTTCAGGCTCATCCGTTCAGAATAGGTATGACGGTTGTTGACCCCGAGCTTCTTGACGGAGTTGAAGTTTATAACGGCCACGGTGACCATAATTCAAGAAATGCAGCAGCTTATAAATGGGCTGAAATGCACGGCCTTCGCAAGCTTTCAGGCTCGGATTTCCACGGCAATATCACTCTTGAACCCGGCGGCGTATACTTTGAAGAATATCTTACCGATTCAAAGCAGGTTGCGCAGGCTCTCAGAGACGGCAAATATTCTCTTAAAATCTATACCGAATAATATGTAAGGGCGGCTGTTGGCTGCCCTTTTTTCAAAACAACTGATCTTTTCCGTTTTCAAGTTTGCTTACGAGTCTGTTCATCTCCTGTTTTGAACGAACGGAGCGTGAAAGCTCAATCAGTCTTTTCTTTTCTGTTTCGTTAAGAAGTGAGAAAGTGTGCATCGCTTTTTCATTTTTGGCAAGAGTGTTTCCGAACCCCTGCGGCATATCGTTTGAAATATTCATAATAACACCTCAACAATATTTTTGCTGATAACTTTTTTATTATACTTTTTTATAATATCTTGTTTTTGGTAAATTACTGTGATATAATACTGTAGGTTATATCCTGAATAACCTTGTGTAAGGAGAAAATAAATGCGATACAGAGAAATGGGTAAAACGGGCGTTGAAGTTTCGGCGCTCGGCTTCGGCTGTATGAGATTCCCGACCGTTGACGGTGAGGACGGCAGAATTGATGAAGCAAAATCAATAGAAATGCTTCGCTATGCAATTGATAACGGCGTTAATTATCTCGATACCGCCTTTTTTTATCACAGCGGAAGCAGTGAAAAACTTGTCGGCAAGGCACTTAAAGACGGCTACCGCGAGCTTGTTTATCTTGCAACGAAGCTTCCTCTCGGCGAAGTCAAATGTGAGGAAGACGTTGAAAGAATTTTCAACGAACAGCTCGAAAAACTTGATACTGATTATATTGATTTTTATCTGCTTCACGCAGTTAACGATGATTCGTGGGAAAACAGAGTTGTTAAATTTGACGTTCTTCCCAAACTCGAAAAACTCAAAGAGCAAGGCAAGATAAAGCATCTCGGCTTTTCGTTCCACGATGATTTGTGGGTTTTCAAAAAAATTATTGATGCCTATGACGGCTTTGAATTCTGCCAGATTCAGCTGAATTACATAGACGTTGACTATCAGGCAGGCATTGAAGGTCTTGAATATGCCGCTTCAAAAGGTCTCGGAGTTATCATTATGGAGCCTCTTCTCGGCGGCAAGCTTGCAACTCCCGATAAGAGCGTTGCGTCAAAGCTTTCGGATGAGAAAACTCCCGTTGAATGGGCCTTCGATTTCCTTTGGAACAGACCTGAAGTTTCAATGCTTCTCAGCGGTATGGGAAGTATGCAGATGGTAACCGATAACATCGGTTATGCCGATAAAGCGGCGGTCGGAATGCTTTCCGATGACAGTCTTGTAATGCTTTCCGAAGCAAAAAAAGCGTTTGATGAACTCAATCTTGTTCCCTGCACGGGCTGCGAATACTGTATGCCTTGCCCTGCAGGCGTTGAAATTCCGAAGGTTTTCTCGGCGTTCAATAATATAACAACGGGCGGCAGAAGATACGTCAAGGAATTATTCTCCGATATCGAATCAAATGCGTCGCTTTGCAAAAAGTGCGGCAAGTGCGAAACCGCCTGCCCTCAGCATATTAAAATTTCAGATATGCTTCGAAAGGTAAGAAACAGTTTTTAATGAGGTGTATATATGAAAATTCTTTTTCAGGGTGACTCAATAACCGATGCAGGAAGAGACCGTTCGGATTACCATAATCTGGGCGAAGGCTATCCCTTCTATGCCGCAAAATTTATTAAGGAAGAAAATCCCGATATTGATTTTGAATTTATCAATCTCGGCATAAGCGGAGATCAGACCGCTGATTTGGTTAAGCGTTTGCAGAGCGATTTTATAGATATTCAGCCCGATGTTGTTTCAATTCATATCGGTGTTAACGACACCTGGCACAGAGCGCATAACCGTGTGTGGCTCGGCAACGACGTTTTTGAAGCTAACTACCGCAAGGTGCTGACTGAAATCAAAGAAAAAACCAATGCAAAAATTCTTATGATTGAGCAGTTTCTTCTTCCCGTTGAAGATAAAGCCTATTTCAGGGCAGACCTCAACGGTAAAATAGATATTGAACGTAAGCTTGCAAGAGAATTTGCCGATTATTATATTCCTCTTGACGGTCTTATGGCTCAGGCTTGTGTGGGTACGGATTCGTCGCATTGGTCGGCAGACGGTGTTCATCCTAACGCAAACGGTTCTGAATTTATCGGCAGAATTTATGCCGATGCTTTCAAAGAAATTATAAAAAAGTAAGGCAAAAAACGTGAAAAAAGTTAAAGGTATTTTAAACTATATTTTTGTTGACGGACTTTCCGGAATGGCTCTCGGCTTGTTTGCCACCCTCATTATAGGCACCATTTTCGGACAAATCGCAAGCTTTATTCCCGAGCCGTTCGGCAGCTATATTACAACGGTTACAAACATTGCAAAAGCTCTTACCGGTGCAGGTATCGGTGCAGGCGTTGCGTTCAAGTATAAGTCTTCTCCGCTTGTAGGCGTTTCTGCGGCTGTTGCAGGTCTGGTCGGTGCTTTTTCATCGGGCATTATTTCAGGGTCCGAAATATCGCTTACGGCAGGCAAACCGGGCGACCCACTTGCGGCTTTTGTTGCGGCTTTCTGCGCAATTCAGGTCGGCTCACTCATAAGCGGAAAAACAAAGCTTGATATAATTCTCACTCCCGCCGTTTCAATAGCGGCAGGCAGTGTGGTCGGTATCCTTGTAGGTCCTCCCATAACAAAGCTTATGGGCGAAATTGAAACCTTCATCAGCTGGAGTACGGAGCAGCATCCGTTCATTATGGGAATTATAATTTCTGTTGTTATGGGTATTTGTCTTACTCTTCCCATAAGTTCAGCGGCGATAGGTGTTTCAATCGGTCTTTCGGGTATTTCGGCAGGTGCGGCGGTTGTCGGCTGCTGTGCGCAGATGGTCGGCTTTGCCGTTGCAAGCTACCGTGAAAATAAGTTTGGCGGTCTTGTTGCTCAGGGTATCGGCACGTCGATGATTCAGATGCCTAATATTGTGAAGCATCCCCAAATATGGATTCCGCCGACAATCGCAAGTGCAATCCTCGGCCCCATCTCAACGGTTGTTCTCAAGATGGAATGTGATGCAGTCGGTTCGGGTATGGGTACTTCGGGTCTTGTAGGTCCTCTCAGAACATATTCGGTTATGACCGCGGCAGGCGGGCATCCTGCGTTGGTTGCTATCGAAATTCTGGTTATGTATTTCATTGCTCCTGCACTCATAACACTTGTTATTTCAGAGTTTATGAGAAAGAAAAAGTGGATAAGCTTCGGCGATATGAAGCTTGATAATAACTAAAAATATTTTGGAGGTTATATTATGGCAAAAAAAATAACGGCAATCGTTCTCGCACTTTCCCTTTTGTTCACAGCTTTTGCTGTTCCTTCGGCTGCGGCTGACGGCACATCATCAACAGAGCGCGGTTTTTACCGCTTTGTAGACGGTCTTCTCGATGCAGTTGTTTCGGGAATCGCAGCTCTCATCTTTGAACCCCACGATTGGGTTGATAAGGATGAATATGTATCCGAAAACTTCTACGAAGGCAATTCACCTGAAGAATTCCTTGATGCTCCTGCAGAGGGTGCAGCGTGGTCACTCGGCTATTCAAGCGGCTCTCTTCTCACAGGCAAAGAGCTTGAAGAAGAGCATTACGTAGGCGGCAGCCTTTCGGTTACAAAGAAGCTTGCAACAGATGTCAAGGATGACCAGAGAGTAAGAACAATCGCTGTTTCGGACGGCAGAGGCATCAGCATCTTTGCTGTTCTTGACTCATTCGGTCTTGCAAACAACGAAGTAAGAGTTATCAGAGAAAAATTCCAGGCATATGCAGATGCAAACAACCTCAAAATCACAAGCATCAACATTTCCTGCCTCCATCAGCACAGCTGCGTTGATACCTTCGGTCTTAACGGCGATATCATCGGCGCACTTTTCACCTCATCAATCAAGAATCTTCTCGGCATTGACGTTCCCAGCGGCAAGAACGAAAACTATATGGAAAATCTCTATAAAGTTACCGTTCAGTCAATGGTTGACGCTGTTAAGGATATGAAGGAAGGTCAGCTCTACTACGGCAGCATTGATATTTCTGACTATATCAGAGATAAGCGCGATCCTCAGGTGTTTGACGGCGAACTCAACAGAATCCGTTTTGTTCCTGCAGACGGCTCAAAAGAAACATGGCTTGTTAACGTTCCCATCCACTGCGTTGGTCACGGTGCTGCAGGTACGGTTCTTACAGGCGACTATCCTTACTATATGGAACAGTATATCAATGAAAAAGCAGGCGCAAACTTCATTCAGATTCTCGGAGCAGAGCTTGCTATCACATCCGAATATCCTGAAAATATTTATAGAGATCCCGCAATCGTTGCTGAACACGGCGACGGCTATGCAGGTCTTATCACCTTCGGTCAGCTTCTCGGCGAACGTGCTTGCTCAATCACAAACGACGAAGAAATTTTACCCATTCTCAATATCAGATACACAGAAATATTTGTTCCCATTGAAAACAGCATCTTCAAGCTTGCCGCAAAAGGCGGCCTTCTTACCAACACTGTTGTAAGAGACGGCCTTGCATACAACACGGTAACAGAAGTCGGCTATGCAGAATTCGGCACAAACCTTGCAATAGCAATCATTCCCGGTGAACTCGCTCCCGAAATCGCTTACGGCGGCGCAGTTACTCCCGAAGAATCATGGGACGGCACAACCTGGAACTACAGCACTTTTGCTGACCTTACAGACAGAAGACTCATTGTTTTCGGTATCTCAAATGACCAGATCGGTTATATGATGACAGAGAATGACTGGCGTTCATATCTTACCGAGAACGAAGAAATCGTTTCAACAGGTCCCAAGGCAGGCGCAATTATTGCAGCTGCATATCTTGAGCTTTTTGACGAAATCAACTGATAAAAAGGGGCTGTTATTGCAGCCCCTTGAATTGCTTGATAATTCAATTTGATTGACGCATCATATCATTAAGGCGGTGATTTTTTGGGAAGAAAATCCACAATTAAATATGCTCTCAAAGAAACCGACTTTTTGCTTTTTTTTATGTGCGTGCTGACAACGGCATTCGGAGCGCTTATGGTTTCAAGCGCAACGAGAAACGAAACAATCGAAGCAGGCGATCTGATAAGCCGTGACTGCCTTGTTATGGTTCTTGCGGCGGGTGTCGGAATAGTTTTTTGTATTATAATCTCTTTTCTTGATTATGACGCAATAGTCGGTCTTGCACCGTTTATCGGCGGATTCTGTCTGCTGTTTTTGCTCTCGCTGTTTATTTTCGGCGAAGGCACTGAGGACAGACCCGAAGCAATATGTTGGATTCCGATTATTAAAACAGAAAGCTTTTCGTTTAAATTCCAACCGTCAGAGCTTGTTAAAATAGGCTTTATGATTACTTTCACGGCTCATATCGAAGCCGTCAAGGATAACATAAACAGCCTCAAACACGTTCTTCTTCTTGCAGGTCACGCGCTTCTTCCCATCGGTATAATCATTCTTACCGATGACCTCGGTTCGGCAATCGTTTTTGCCCTTATGTTTGTGGGTATGATGTATGTTGCCGGTGTCAGACTGCGTTATTTTGCAGTTGCGGGAGGTGCTGTGGTTGCTCTTGTTCCTCTTCTTTGGACAAAATTTCTTGCGGCGTTCCATAAAAGACGAATTCTTGCAATTTATTATCCGTCAGCGCTTGAAGAGGATGTTTACAGAGATGTTGTTTATCAGCAGCAACGAGGTCTGAATGCAATCGGTTCGGGGCAGTTCTGGGGCGACGGTTTGTTCAAAGGAACTTATACTCAGTCTGCTGCAGGCGTTCCCGTTAACGAAAGTGATATGGTGTTCACCGTTGTCGGTGAAGAACTCGGTTTTATAGGCTGCATTTTGCTTCTTACCGTTCTCGGTCTGATTATTGCAAGAATAGTCAGCGTCGGCAAAAAGTCACGCAATTTAACCGGCAGCCTTCTCTGCTTCGGTGCGGCGTTTATGATCGGAGCGCAGACTATTATCAATATCGGTATGTGCCTTATGCTTCTGCCGAGTATCGGTATCACTCTGCCGTTTATGAGTGCGGGCGGCTCGTCAAACCTCTGTATTTATTTTGCAATAGGAATCGTGATGAGCGTTTACAGGTTTAACCGAAGCCGTGCTCCCGTAAATATCCGTCTTACCCACGTAAGCACACCTTTTTCAGAAACTTAATATCAGATTTAAACGGAGACTGAAATGTTTATTCGGTCTCCGATTTTTTTATCAACATATTGACATAATATATGTAATATTCTTGACAAATAACCAAATATAGGATAAAATTATAACAATTATGGATTATTGTGTAAAATGGAATAATTTATAAAATTAATATAAGGAGAGGATTTTAAAAGTGAGTGAGAATATTATTCAGTATGTTGTTGCTGCCGGTAACGGTAACACAGACGCAATGGCAAAACTCTACTCAAAAACTTTAAAAGCATCCTATTTCCTTGCATCAACCCTTTGCGGCGATAAGCGCGAGGCTGCGGAAATCACCAAGAAGGCTTATGCAAGAGCATTTTGTAATATTGATAAATTAAAAAAGCCCGAAGCATTCGAAATCTGGATGAAGCAGAATGTTGCTGCCGCTTACAGAGAAACCTGCAAGTTCGTTTTCTCTGATGCGGATGCAGGTGCTGTTGAAAATTCAGCAGAATTTCTTCCCGAATCCGTTCTTTCCGATAAAGAACTCGGCGATAAGGTAATCAAAGCCGTAACAGCCCTCAGACCCGAGCTTAAAACAGCTCTCGTTCTTTATTATAACAACGGAATGCCTGTTCAGATTCTTGCGAAATTCCTCGGCGTTTCAGAAAGCACATCAAATGCACTTCTCGGCAAAGCAAGAAGCTTTGTTCTCAGTGCTGTCGGTGCAGAGGCATCAACGGTTTCCGTTGACGGCGAGCTTCCTGTTATAACAAGACTTTTCCAGAGCAAGGCAGCTGAAATTGCCATTGACGGCGCTGACGTAAGAGATATTTTTGCTTTTGCGATCGAAGCATATAAAGCGGTGAATCCCGTTCAGCCCGAAGCTGCCGAACCCGAAGCTGAAGAATCGGCCGAAGAGCCTGAATCGGTTGCTGAAGAAGATGTTGCGGCTGAAGAAACATCGCAGGAAGAAGAAGCAAACGAATCGGAAGAAGCTGTTCAGGATGAATCTGAAGAGGAAGAAGCTGAAGAAGAACCCGAAAAGCTTCCCGATAACGTTCTGAATTTCAAGCAGAGAATAAGCAGTATTCTTGACGGTGCACCGTCTGTTGAACCCGCATCTTCCGCAAAAGAAGAAAAGAACGAGGAAGATAAATCGGATATTCTTATTCCCGAGCTTGTTTCAACTCCCGAAGTAACAGACGATGATTTATCGGCTTTCGGCGCAATTTCAATGTCAAAGGATGAGGAAGAGTCCGAAGAAACTCCCATTCCCGCCGCAAAGCCTTATCCCGTATCAAACAAGCCTCCCGTTAAGAAAAATACAAACAAGAAAATTGAACCCAAAATGATTATCATCGCGGTTGTTGCCGCGCTGGTTATTCTCGGCGTTTCAATTCTGGGAATTATAGGTCTTACAAAACTCGGTAACGGTTCAGGTGACGAAAATATCGTTCAGAGCGACGTCGGTTATTCCTGGAAAGCAGGCGGCTTCTCCGAATGCACCGAAATTGGCTATCTTGATGAAACTGCGGCATATTTCAAATCCGCAGAAACAGGCAAATACGGTCTTATGGATTATCAGGGCAACGTAATTCTTCAGCCCAACTATGACGGCTTTAAGCGTTGCAGTGTCGGCAGAGAATATGACGGTTCCGATAATTACCACAGCCTTGTTGTTATCGGCAACGATGAGTTTGAAATTACCGTTGAAAACGGTAAGGTTGTTATTTCGGAAACTCCTCATCTTTATCATTCGATTCCCACAACAACACTTGAGGATAAATCATATGATGAGCGTGACCGTTATTTTGAAGGCTACGCAGCGGCAAGAAAGAACGATAAATGGGGCTATGTAAGCCAGGAAACCGATAAGAAGGTTATTTCATACAAGTACGAAGCCGTAAATGACCTCGCTCCCGGCGAAACGGCAGCCTGCGATTATTGCCGCCCCGTAACAGACGGTCTTGTTCCCGTTAAGAAAGACGGAAATATGGGTATAATAAATCTTGATGAGGATGAAATCGTACCCTTTGAGTATTCAAATATTATGCCCGGCAGTGACGGTGTGTTTATTGCCTGCAAAGAAGGTATCTGGGGTGTAATCCTCGTTGGTGAAGCGCAGAATACCTTTACCGGCGTTAATTTCAAGGTTGAAACTCTTCCCGGGGCAGCTCCCGAGGACAAAGATGCTATCGGCAAATATAAGGTTACCGGCGAAGACGGTGCAAATGTCAGAGAAGATGCAGGCGCTGATTTTGATCAAATCGGTGAGCTTGCCAACGGCGACGTTGTTAACGGCTACGCAACAAAGAAGGCTGAAAACGGCAAAACCTGGGTCAAGGTTAAGGTCGGCGACAAATTCGGCTGGGCAGCTTTGAGCAACCTCGAAGAAGTAGAATAACAACAATTTACCTTTACGGCAGTTGCTTGACAATCGCCGTAAAGGTGGTATAATTATTTCAGTAGCTTAATAATGAAGCTGTGAAGAAGAAAAATTCTTCGTCTGCAAAACAGAGAGGCGGTCGGTTTGCTGAGACGGCCGTTATGCAAAAAGACGGAGAAGGGCCGCTTCCGAGCTCCGCTGTGATGAATGGCGGCGTATTCCTGCGTTAGAGGGCAAGAGTGGTGCAGTGAGCACAATTTGGGTGGTACCGCGGCGAGAGCCGTCCCATAACCGAATTGTCATTCTGCACCTTTTTTTATTGTAAAAAACGGGATTTAAAGTCCCTTAGGAGGAAATATTATTATGAAATGGATGGGTCTCAACGAATTAAGAGAAAAATATCTCTCATTTTTTGAATCCAAGGAGCATCTGAGATTGCCCAGCTTCTCGCTTGTTCCTCAGGGAGATAAGAGTATTCTGCTTATCAATGCAGGTATGACTCCGATGAAAAAGTATTTTACGGGCGAAGTAACCCCTCCCAAAAAGAGAGTTACAACCTGCCAGAAGTGTATCCGTACCCCCGATATTGAAAACGTTGGTAAAACTGCGCGTCACGGCACTTATTTTGAGATGCTCGGCAACTTCTCGTTCGGCGATTATTTCAAACACGAAGCAACAGCCTGGGCTTGGGAATTTTTCACAAAGGTTCTCGAAATTCCCGAGGAACTTCTTTACGTGAGCGTTTATCTTGAGGATGACGAAGCATACGATATCTGGACCAAGGAAGTAGGCGTTGACCCTTCGCATATGGTCCGCTTCGGCAAGGAAGATAACTTCTGGGAACACGGCGCAGGTCCCTGCGGTCCCTGTTCCGAAATTTATTTTGACAGAGGTCCTTCAAAGGGCTGCGGCAGCCCCGATTGTAAAGTAGGCTGTGAATGTGACAGATTCATTGAAGTGTGGAACCTTGTTTTCACCCAGTTTGAAAACGACGGCAAGAACAACTACACACGCCTTGCCAATCCCAATATCGACACGGGTATGGGCCTTGAAAGACTTGCCTGTATTATGCAGGACGTTGACAACCTGTTTGAGGTTGACACTGTCCGCAACATTATGAAGCATATTATCGATATTTCCGGTGTTGAATACCACACGGACGAAAAGAAGGACGTTTCCCTTCGCGTTATCACCGACCACATCAGAAGCACCACCTTTATGGTAGGCGACGGTGTAATCCCCTCCAACAGCGGCAGAGGCTATGTTTTAAGAAGACTTCTCCGCCGTGCGGCAAGACACGGCAGACTCATCGGTATAGACAGACCCTTCCTTGCAGAGGTCTGCGACACCGTAGTTGCCGAAAATGCAAACGCCTACCCCAACCTTGTTGAAAAGCAGGACTACATCAAAAAGGTTATTGCAATGGAGGAGGAAAGCTTCTACAAGACCATTGATTCGGGCCTCGGTCTGCTTAACGAGATGATGGAAAAGGCTGAAAACGGTGTTCTTTCGGGCGAGGATGCTTTCAAGCTTCAGGATACCTACGGCTTCCCGATTGACCTTACGAAGGAAATCGTAAGCGAAAAGAATATGACGGTTGACGAGGAAAAGTTCCGTCAGCTTGTCGAGGAGGCAAGACTCAAGGCAAAGAGCGTAAAGAGAAACGCTGCCGATTCCGATTGGAGAAGCAACGGCGTTTCATTTAAGGATATCGAAAAAACTCAGTTTACGGGCTACACCGAAAACAATACTCAGGCCACGGTACTTGCCCTTGTTGCCGACGGTGAAAGAAAGGATTTCATCAACGACGGCGACAACGCAGTTATCGTTCTTGATAAAACCTCCTTCTACGCCGAAAGCGGCGGCCAGGTCGGCGACAGCGGCGTAATCAGAATAGGCGACAGCGTTTTTGAGGTTGCCAAAACAACAAAAGATCCCGACGGCGCATATCTTCACCAGGGTGTGCTCGTCGGTGACGGTATAAAGGTCGGCGATA
>JAZSBC010000057.1:0-2114 GCA_045602245.1 Acutalibacteraceae bacterium
GGAAAATGACTAAAAAGATTTTTGCAATTATTGTTGCGGTTATGCTTTGCCTTTCTGTGGCGGTTTCCGCATCGGCTTATACTATGACCTATGTTTATGATCCCGATTATAATCTTACCGACTCTGAAATAGCGGAGCTTCACGGCTATGCTGAGTCTGTTGAGGAAGATTACGGCTATTCGGTTATTTTCTGTATCGTAAGCGATTGCGAAGGTATGACCTGTGCCGAATATGCTGAAGATGCCTATATTTCGTTTTCCGATGCAGAGAATGCCATTGTTTTTGTTCACAACACAGACGAAGGTGTTTATGATTATTATCTTGCAGGTGATGCGGCTGCATTGGACGAAGCTTTGATTGATATTATGTGGAATGCTTATGACGCGGATGACAGCTATTTCGGCGGATTGAGCAGCTTTTATGCAACAGCAGCAGAGGTTATTGAAAACATACCGCCCGTTGTTGATACACAGACAGGGGATAGCGAAACTGATAACGCTGAAACCGCAACCAAAAAGGCTGACGAAACTGCTGAAAATAAAGACGATGGCAAAAAAGGCACTGTAAGTCCCATCTGGATTCCCATCTGCCTGCTTATAGGTATGCTTATCGGATTTGTAATCATTAATTCCATTGCATCCAAAAACATAAGCGTAAAAATGCAGAAGAATGCAACTGTTTATACAAGAGAGGGCAGTATGGTTCTCACGGGCAGCGCCGATAACTTCCTTTACAGTGAGGTTGACCGCAGAGAAAAGCCCAAGAATGACGAAAAATAATCACAGAGAGGTTTTTTATGAGCTACATTGGATTATGGAAACTGCATTCAATCGGTGTGAATAATGAAGATTTTGAAATCACTTATATGAGTGCAGAAGAATATCTTAATTCTCCGATGCCTTCTTACGTTGATAAAAATGATGAAGAAGCAGTAGAGGAAGAACTCAATGACAGAAGAAAAACCGTTTCGGTTATGCTGAAAGTCGGCGAAGACGGCTTGATTTATAATCTTATGCCGTTGCCTGCAGGCGTTACGCAGGAAGAAATTGATGCAGCTGTCAGTGCAGGTCAGGTTAATCTCATTGACGGAATGATGGTTGGTCAGACAATGCCGTGGGAAGAAAGAAACGGCGAACTTTGGTATAACACCGGTGATGAAATTGAGGTTATGGGCGAAAAAAGAGAGTCTTGGTTCAAAGGTTCTGATGAAAACGGATATCTTAATATTATGACGTTAAGATTCGCCAAGGCAGATTAAGGAGGAATTATTATGGCACTTTTTGATATGTTTAAAAATAAAGCTGAAAATGCAATTAAGAAGGGCATTAATAACGCAACAACTCAGGGCGCAAGCGCAATTACAGCGGGCATAAAGAATCTTGGCAACAAGAAAGAAAAAATTGTTTTTGCTGCTCTTCCCACAAATCTTGAAGAGTTCAAGGCGTTGCCTCAGGCGGCAATGTCAACACCTTTTGACACAGCCGCAATGACCGTTCTTGCTTTCTGCTATTATCCGCAGAACAAAGACCTTGCTTTGCAGATGGTAAATTACCTCAGAGGCCCCAGACCTCTGAGCGGGGGAGATATATCCTTTATTGCGGACAGATTCCGTGACAGCGATTATGTTCCCCGTTCATATTTCGAGGGCTCAACTCCTGCAAACGATTATACTCCTGCAGAACCCTATACAATAATCGTCAGCGAAAGTCCCTATTCATATCAGAATGAGGGTTATGCAACGCTTTATATCACATCGGGCGGTGCAGATGCTCCCCGAAGCGTTCAGATGCGCAAGGCAAAGGACGGCAAATGGTATCTCTGGGAGCAGTTTATTCTCGTCGGTATCCGTCAGCCCGAAAGCGCAAATCCCTGGGCATAATCGGAGGTAAAACAAATGGAAGCTTTTAACGGAATTCAATTTGACGGTCGTTTTCATACCGAAGTGGTGCAGGGTACATATAAACTGTTTACGCAAGTTAAGTTTACAGCAACTCTCATTATTGAGATTGCGGATCCTGATAAGTTCAATACTATGTTCGGCGGTCAGCTTCCCGTTGATATTATTAAGACAGATGCTTCTCGTGTTGCTGAAATGACCTTCACAAAAATGTTTG
>JAZSBC010000058.1:0-14277 GCA_045602245.1 Acutalibacteraceae bacterium
GTGCCGAAAATACTTGGCTGGAAGCGGCCCGGGAAGATAGGTCGACGCCGACACTTTTTAATTTGCCCTAATAGCTCAGTCGGTAGAGCACGCGGCTGTTAACCGCGGTGTCATAGGTTCGAGTCCTATTTGGGGCGCCAATGCATGATAATCCGAACCTTTTCTTTTCACAGAATCGGTTCGGATTATTGCTTTATTTCTGATATTCATTTTCTTACAAAATGCAACGGAGCAGCAATCAAGCTGCTCCGTCTTTCTTATTTTCTATTTATTATTTCATCATTAATTTTATTAATAAAGCTTTCAAGATGCATAACTTCTGTATTTCCGTTATCACGATTTCTGACAGAAATCACTTCATCATCAGCTTCTTTTTCACCGATGATAAGCATATACGGAACACGCTCTTTATACTGTGCCTCTCGAATCATATATCCGATTTTTTCGTTTCGGTTATCAAATTCACAGCGTATACCCGCTTCACATAAAGCAGAATTTATTTTTCTTGCATATTCCTCGCTCTTTTGGGAAACAACAAGAACCTTTGCTTGTACCGGAGCAAGCCAAACGGGAAATTTTCCTGCATAATGCTCTATAAGAATACCTATAAAACGCTCAATTGAGCCGAAACACACACGGTGAATCATAATGGGCCGCTGTTTTTGATTATTTTCGTCAATATAGCTCAAATCAAAATTCTGCGGTAACTGAAAATCAAGCTGAATTGTTCCGCATTGCCATGTGCGTCCGATACTGTCTTTGAGATGAAAATCTATTTTCGGTCCGTAAAATGCACCGTCTCCTTCGTTTATCTCATATGGCAAGCCCAACTGTTCAAGTGCTGATTTAAGACCGTTTGTTGCTGCTTCCCAATCTTCATCACTTCCCATACTGCTTTCAGGTCGTGTCGAAAGCTCAAGATTGTATTTAAAACCGAACATTGAATATACTTCATCGATAAGATGTACTACACCGGCAATTTCATCTGTAATCTGTTCTTTTCTCATAAAAATATGTGCATCATCCTGTGTCAAGCATCTTACACGGAATAATCCGTGCAGTGTACCGCGCAATTCATTACGATGTACTACACCCAGCTCTCCCATTCTTATAGGGAGTTCACGATAGCTGTGAGGTTTGCTTTTATAAACAAGCACTCCACCCGGACAGTTCATCGGTTTTATGCAATATTCTCCCTCGCTGTTTTCAAATGAATACATAATATCTGAATAATGTTCCCAATGACCGCTTGTTTTCCATAACTCACGGTTCAAAATAAGTGGTGTTGCTATTTCCGAGTAACCGTTTCTGTAATGAATCTGACGCCAATATTCAATAAGTGAATTCTTGAGTGCTAATCCTTTGGAAAGGAAAAACGGGAATCCCATGCCTTCGTCGGAAAACATAAACAGTTCCATTTCTTTTCCGATTTTTCTATGATCACGTTTTGCAGCTTCTTCTTGCAATTTAAGAAAAACATCAAGTTCATTTTGACTGAAAAAGGCTGTTCCGTAAATCCTTGTAAGCATTTTGTTGTTGCTGTCATTTTTCCAGTATGCACCTGAAACACCTGTCAGTTTAAATGCTTTCAGTGCTTTTGTGTGAGTAATATGAGGACCTCGGCACATATCAATATATTCGCCCTGACGGTAAAAACTGATATGCTCATTATCGTCAAAGTCACTTATATGCTGAATCTTGTATTCTTCGCCGCGTTCCTCCATAAGCTTAACAGCATCGTCATGTGACAGAACAAAGGGCTTTAACGACAGGTCTTCTTTTACAATATTATGCATTTCCGCTTCAATTTTGGATAAGTCATCTTCTGATATTTTATCTTCACCGAAATCAATATCATAGTAGAAGCCTTTTTCTGTTGCTGGACCGTATCCGAATCTTGCTGAAGGATAAAGCCTTTTTACCGATTGTGCCATAATGTGCGCGGCACTGTGTCTGAGTACCTCAAGTTCATCAGCGCCTTCACAGATACCGACTTTTCCGTCGTTGTAAATGATTTTCATAATTTACAATCTCCTTATTCATAATTTTTATTGAATAAGAAAAGCACCCAAGACAAGTCACAGAATATCTGTAACTGTCAAGGGTGCATACTAATCACGAAAAATGCACGGTTCCACCTTGATTTTTAACTCTTCGGATTCAAACAAATCCTATTCTTTAACGCAGAAATACGGTAACGCTTACTCTGATTTGGGCGTTACAGCTCAGGAGCGGTCTTCACCAATGCTTCCCACAAGAAGCTTCCACCAAATACTTCTCTCTCTGGTTGTTCCGCAACGGCTACTCTTTCCTTCATAGCTTTTCTTATTCAATTTATTACAATTTAGCATATATAAGTTTATTTGTCAAGGGATAAATGTGAATCTCGAAAAATAATTATAAATACGAAGATGTATAAATTTTACTTGAAATCTATAATGATTTATACTATTAAAAATATATATTTTATATTTAATTGCTAAATAATTCACAAAAAATAAGGGGATATTTATGGATATAATATCGTTTCAAAGGGCAGAAGAATTGCTTTCAAAGCTCTCGCCCGAAGAAAAGCGGAAGACGATTATCTGCTGACAACATAACTTTTCTGCGGATATTGCGGAAAATTTATGATTGGTGAAAGCGGAAAAAGCAGAAACGGAACTGTTCACAGATATTACAAATGCACGACAATCAAAAACCTGAAAGGGGATTGCAAAAAGAAATCCGTCAAGAAAGATTGGATTGAAGATCTGATAATCAGAAGAACGATTGCAATGCTCAATAACGATGAGGTTATTGATGATATCGTAAAGAAACTTCTTGCGTTGCAGGAAAAAGACAGTTCGGAACTTCCGTATTATGAACGTGAGCTTACGGATACCGAAAATTCAATTGATAATTTGCTGAATGCAATACAGCAGGGGATACTTACAAAATCGACAAAAGAACGATTGGAAGAACTTGAAAGCAGAAAAGAACATCTTGAAATTCTGATAGCTGAAGAAAAGATGATAAAGCCGAAGTTGAGCGAAGAATTTATAAGATTCTATCTGATGAAATTTAGAAGCCTTGATATGGCAAAACTTGCTCACAGAAAAATACTGATAGAAACTTTCCTCAATTCGGTATATATTTTTGATGACAAATTAGTAATAACATATAACGCAGACGAGAAAACAGAAACCGTAACTCTGGAAGAGATTAACGGTTCGATTATAGAATGCTCAGGCGCGCCAAATGAAGAGAATCACTTTCGTGGTTCTCTTCTTTTTTGTTTCTTAAAAGGATTTTGATCTGCGGCACTGTAACATTATCAACACGTCAGCTGTTAACTGGCTCAAGTGCCGTCGCTGCCTGTGGCAGATTCAGGCGGGGCTTGGGCAGGAAGAAATACAGAGTGATGCGCGCCGCTCCAAGGCATACATCACGACAATTTTTCTGACCGCTGGCGTCGAAGATGTTTTTTTGAAATTTTTTGGTGTTGACTATTGACTCTCACCTTTACTTCAGGTTTATATTATAGTTATAAGGCGCCTTAAAGATTTGAAAAGGAGAAATTCATGATGAAAATAGGAGAATTTGCAAAATTATGTGGAACTAAAATTACTGTTCTTCGTCATTATGATAAAGAAAAACTTCTTATGCCTGAAAACACAGATAAGTTTTCGGGGTACAGATATTATTCTTCCGAACAGATTCTGATTTTTCATCGTATTACTTCATTAAAAAAAGCTGGCTTTTCTTTGCAAGAAATAAAAAACATTATTTATTCAGAAAAAACATATGAAGAAATAATTGAGATGTTTTCAAAAAAAGAAAAATTATTTATTACAGCTTTAAATAATTTAAAGGAGGCAAAACTTATGATGACAAAAATAAATATCACATTTAGAAATGATTCTGCAATAATAAAGATGGAACCTGACATTGATGCAATGGATTTGTGTTCTATAGCCGAAGCTGAGATTAAAGCCGCTGATTATCAGCGAATATCGCAGTACAGAATTGGTGATAATGAAATCTCTTGCGATGTTGTTGCGTTAGAAAAAGAAATTGATCCACCTGAGAATGAATTATCTTTTGAAAACGATGAAGAAATTATAGGAAAATGGGAAATTATAGGTATTTATGCTGTGAAGCAGGATTTTTATGATAATCTATTTTGCTTGAAAAATTTCTATGGAGATGAACAAAAATATCTGTATTTTTTGCCCGATGGCGAGAGATATTGGGCTTTCAGTTGGACGAAAGGATATTTTAACAGTCCTGTAAATAATGAATATGAAACTGAAAAAATCGGCGATGAATTATATATGTTCGTAAGTCTTAAGGAATATGAATATACACGTGGAGGGAGGCCGACTTGTCTTGTGCTTAAAAAGATTGACAGTAACAGATATTCATCAGAAGATATAGCAAAAAAAGACGATATAAATATGCCGTTTGTTAATGATGAACAAATTATAGGTAAATGGAGAGCCTACTCTTTTTTAGCTGATAAAAGTGAAAAATGTGATTTCAGACCCAAAGAAGAACCGATAGAAGATTTGTATTTTAAAGAAATTGAATTTTGGGAAAACGGTAGTTGCAGATGCGTTTATGAGGATGATATATTTGAGGGGGATGACGTTGTTGTATGGACCAAAAATTATCTGCTTCGTAAATGGAATTGGTCTGCTTGCGAATATGAGATAAAGACGATTAACGGAACAGACTATATGATAATTGAATGGAAAAGCGGAGATTACCGTTATGGCGGATATGATACCAATTATTATGTGTTTACAAAGGCATAATGAAATATATTTTTTAGTGTTGTGTTTTGACAGTTCGTTTATATTGACATTTTCCTGTGTTTTGTTGTAATATATCGTTATCAATTTTGAAAAAGGAGAATACCCTTGGAAAAGAAAATTAAGGTTGCAAATATTGGTATGAAATTCGGTATGTGCCACGTTGAGGGTGCAATGAATTACGGTGCGGAAATTGCCGCAATCTGTGACTCAAACGAAGAAAATCTTCGCTTCGCAGGTGAAAGATACAATATCCCTGAAGAAAAGAGATATGCGGATTATAATGATTTGCTTAATAATGAAGATATAAATATTGTTACCGTTGCGATTCCCGATCAGCAGCACAAAAAAGTTTCGTGCGATTTCCTTCGTGCGGGCAAGAACGTTCTTTGCGAAAAGCCGCTTGCCCTTACAAGAGAGGATATTGAAGAGATAATAAAAGTTTCCGATGAATCTGACGCTAAATTTATGGTTGGTCAGATTTGCAGATTCACTCCTGCATTTGAAAAAGCAAAGGAACTTATAGATTCAGGCATAATCGGTGAACTTTATTTTATTGAATCTGAGTATGCTCACGATTATATGAAGCTTTGTGATGACTGGCGTGCAGACCCTAAACGTCACGGTGTTATCGGCGGCGGATGCCACGCAGTTGACCTTATCCGTTGGCTCGTCGGTGATCCGATAGAAGTTTTTGCTTACGGCACCCATAAGCTTCTGCCTATGGTTGACTATGATGACGCTACCATAGCGATTATGAAATTCGATGATAATCTTGCAGGTAAAGTTTTTGTTTCAACAGGCTGTAAGCGTGATTACACAATGCGTACCTGTATTTACGGAACAAAGGGTACAATCATCTGCGACAACACTTCGCCCACGCTCACTCTTTATACAACGGACGAAGAGGGTGTAACTCAGGAACCTCAGATTGTTGACGTTGAAGTTAATAACCATAATGCGGCAAAGGAATTTGAGGTTTTTGCTGATGCAATTATAAACAATAAGCCCGTTATTACCGATGCGCGTGAAGGCGCAAAAACCGTTGCTGTCTGCCTTGCGATAGTCGAGGCTGCAACAACGGGTAAAATAGTAAAGCCCGATTATAATTTTTGATTAAATCAGGAGTGATATTATGAGTAAATGCGCAATTTTTAAGGCAGAAAACTACGATGACGAACTGTTGCTTTCTGTTGTTAAGAAGCATTTTGAAGCTCACGGTATAGAAAACGAAATCCCCAAAAACGGCAAGGTTGTTTTAAAACCGAATCTTCTTGCAGATAAAGAAGCGGTTTTCTCCGTAACAACAAACCCGAGATTCGTTTTTGCTGTTATAAGATATCTCAAAGAAATCGGCGTAAAAAATATAACCGTTGCAGACTGTCCCGGCGGTTCTGCGTTGCTATTTACTCAGATGCAGGAATTATACCAAAAATGCGAATATGATTTTTTGTCTGAGTATGTAAAGCTTAACCTTGATTTTGAAAGCAAGGACGTTGAATCACCTGAAGGGTTCAAAAATAAAAAGTTCAACATAATTAACGTTATTGCCGATGCGGATTATTTGATTAACATTCCAAAAGTGAAAACTCATAACATCACTTGTATGACGGCATCGGTTAAGAATCTTTTCGGCTGTATCCCTGGTCTTCAGAAGCCTGCTTTTCATGCAAAATATCCCAATGCAGATGATTTTTCCGATATGCTTGTTGAACTTGCGGCAACCGTTAAACCTGATTTTACCATTGTTGATGCGATTGATATTATGGAAGGCAACGGGCCTGCAAACGGCAAAAGAAGGCATATGGGAGCAACGTTTTCTTCAAAAGATGTTTTTGTGCTTGATAAATACATTGCCGAAAAGTTTGAAATTCCCCTTGATACAATAAAAACCTTAGCCGCATCTGAAAGAAAAGGCTTTTTATGCAATGAGATTGAAGCGATGGGCGACGTTGATTTTAAAACGGATTCTCCCGTTGCTTTGCCTGATTCGATAGGTGCCAAGAATACAAAGAATAAGCTGACCGCGAGTTTCAGAATGGTCAGTCTTAAAGCAAATGATATTCTTTTTAACGTTTATCCTGAAATGAACGACAAATGTGTACTTTGCAGAAAATGTGTTATGACTTGTCCGAAACAAGCGCTTTCGATAGAAAACAAAAAAGTTGTTTTGAATAAGAAGGTCTGCATCGGATGTTTATGCTGTGATGAATGCTGTCCTCAGGGCGCAGTTAATATCAGGAAGAAGTTCAGTATCCGAAAACAAAGGTGATGCAGCGATGAGAATAATGTTTGTTCAGCCGAAGGCAGGGTTCCTGATGAGAGGAACCACGTATCCCGTTTGCAGAAGTATACTTGTGACGGCATCGTATATGAAATCGCTCGGTCACGAGGTTATGATTTTTGATAAGTGTATAGATTTCAGAAAATCAAAAAAAGTGATTGATTCGTTTAATCCCGAAATGGTTATGGTTTATGTTCCGCCTACTGCGTCGCTTGAAGACAGTGCGGAAATCTCTGAATTATCAAGAAAAAAGGGCGCTGTAACAGTCTGGGCCGAGGTTGTTGCGTCTGCGCTTGCCGAACAGGTTGTGGAAAACGGTCTGACCGATTTTGTTATTACCGGAGAAACTGAATCAAAGCTTGAAGCGTTGATTAAGGAACTTTCGGGAGAAAGAAATTTCGGCAGCATACCGGGACTTACTTATCTTGACGATAAAAAAGCAATAACAACAGATAACGAGAACAATTCCGATCTTGAAAATCTTCCGTCAATAGACTGGGATCTCGTTAACGTAAAAAAATGTTTCCGTGAATTTCCTCACTGCAAGAGGATGCTTTATATGTATACATCAAGAGGCTGCCCGAATAAGTGCGCTTTTTGTTATAACACAATGTTTTATAATTCTCAGCACAGAAAAAGACCTCTTCGATATTTCCTTGACGAAGTTAAATATCTTGAAGAAAAATATAAGCTTGACGGTGTTAATTTTTCCGACGAAGTTCTGATGCTGACAGAAGATGAAATCAATCAGATTGCAAACTTCAGAAAAGAGAATAATCTTAATTTTTACTGGGGCGGTCAGACAAGGGCGGACGCCTATGAAAGTGAAGAAACGCTCAGAATGATGTATGATGCAGGCTGCAGATGGTTGTTGCTCGGTCTTGAAACGGGAAGCCCCGAAATGCGGCGAACGATCAATAAACAGATGGATCACGGTATGATAAAGGCTTTTGTTGATAAATGCACAAGAGTGGGGATCACAACGTTCGGTTCGTTTATTTTCGGTTTTCCCGGGGAAACACCCGAACAGCTTAAAGAAACCGCGCAATTTGCTTTATCGTTGAATCTCGATGCGTTTCTTGTTAATTATTTCGTGCTTATTCCCAAAACGCCAATATGCAAAAAACTTGAATCTGAAGGCAAAGTAGATTTGTCGGATATTCTTGACGGTGAAAATGCATATAAGCAGTTTCAAAAGCTTACAAATAATTATTCCGAGATACCTGACAGAGAGATAAAAGTTGTAAAGAGCTATTTTGATTGGCTTTCTTTTACAAGAAAGAAGGCTGAATCAAAGCAGAAGAATATGATTTTCAGAAAAGCTGTTGATGCGCTCAAACATTTTGCGGAAGGTGATTTGAAAACGTCGGTTCAAAACGTTTACAGCGCTGCGAACACGTTTTTCACGGTTGTGTTTTATTCGCACGCTTTCCCGAAGATCATAAAGAAATACGGTCTATATAACGTAAATAAAAAGAAATAAGTATCACAGAGGCTTATAATTTGAAAAAATAATATTATCTCAGGATGTTGACATTTATTAAGGAATATGATATATTCAAAATAACAGCAATGACGAGAAAGAGTAGGCTTTTGAAACTTTTCAGAGAATCCCATCATCTTTTGATGTGCTGTGAATGGGTAAAGTGAATTCTGCCGAACATGGTCTCTGAGCTGCGTACCGAGCTTTTTTAGTTAGGCTGCGCCGGGATCGCCCGTAACAGCGATAGAGTTTCGACAGATCATTTCCTGTCCGAACTCGATAAGGCTTGCTGTCGTGAGAAGCAAGTGAATTAGGGTGGTAACACGTGAGTTTTGCTCTCGTCCCTTGTACTTTGTATGAGGGAGGAGAGCGTTTTTTATTTACTAAACTGATTTACACGAACGTTACTAAACTAAAGAAATGAGGAATTGAAAATGAACAACATTATTATCGGCGGAGCCTGGCCTTATGCAAACGGCTCACTCCATATCGGCCACATTGCCGCACTGCTTCCGGGCGACGTGCTTGCCCGTTATTTCAGGCTTAAAGGCGAAAGGGTTTTCTATGTATCGGGAAGTGACTGTTACGGTACACCTATAACCATAAGAGCAAAACAAGAAAACAAATCGCCTGAAGAAATCAGCGAACACTATCATAACGAATTTTGTGACGTGTTTGGAAAACTTGGATTTTCTTATGATTTGTATTCCAAAACAACTGATGAAAGGCACAAAGAGTTTGTAACAGCCTTTCATAAAAAACTGTATGAAAGTAAGTATATTGAAGAAAGAACCGTAAAACAGGCGTATTGCCCGACTTGTCAGCAAGTGCTTACAGACAGATTGGTTATCGGAACTTGTCCTGTTTGCGGTAAATCCGCAAGAGGCGATCAATGTGATGCCTGCGGCGAAATTTTTGATGCAGATTCACTTATAAATGCAAAATGCTCTGAGTGTAATACTTCCGTTGTTTTTAATGAAACCACGCAGATTTTTCTGCTTGTTTCAAAACTTGAAAACGAGCTTGGCGCATACCTTGATTCTCATCAGTATTGGCGTAAAAACGCGGTTGCGTTCACCAAAAGATATATTGATGAAGGGCTTCGTGACAGAGCAATAACAAGAGATTTGAGTTGGGGTATTGACGTTCCCAAGGAAGGATATCAGGATAAGAAAATCTATATATGGGCAGAAAACGTGCTTGGTTATCTTTCTGCAACGTCTGTGTTGTGTAAAGAAAGAAACCTTGATTTTAAGGAAGTATACGGTGAAAACAGCCGCCACTATTACGTGCACGGTAAAGATAATATTCCTTTCCATACAATAATATTGCCGTCGCTTTTACTTGCTCACGGTGAAAATCTGCGTTTGCCCGATGAAATAATATCGAGTGAATACGTAACCCTTGAGGGCAGAAAAATATCAACAAGCCAGAATCACGCAGTATGGGCAAGAGAATTGGTTAACAGTTATAATCCCGACTCAATCAGATATTTCTTTATTGTAAACGGTCCCGAAAAAAGGGATGCTGATTTTTCTTTCAGAGAGTTCAGAACACAAAACAATTCTGAACTTGTGGGTGCTTGGGGTAATTTTGTAAACAGAACACTCGCTTTTTCTGTAAAATACCTGAACTCTGAAATTTCAAAAACAACTGCTGATGAAGAAATCAGAGCAAGAGTAAGGAATGCTTTTGATTCGGTTGGAATAAAAATTGAAAAAGGTAATTTCCGTGATGCGATTGAAGAAATATTTGAGCTTATCCGCTTCGGTAATGCTTATTATGATTCAAAACAGCCTTGGAAAACAAGAACAGAGGATATTGCCGATTGCAGAAAAACAATTTCTGACTGTGTTTATCTGATTGCTAACGTTGCTGTTTTGCTTTATCCGTTTCTGCCTTTTTCTTCAGAGAAAATAGCTGAATGGCTTGATATTGATACGGATTGGCAAGAAAAAACAGTACCTTCCGATAAAATCTCAAAAGAAATATCAATACTTTTTCAAAGAATAGAATAAGAAAAACAGCGGTAGGAGCAAAAACTCTTACCGCTGTTATTTTTTAGATTTACATTTCTGCAAGTGATTTATAATTATCTTTAAGAGATGAATAGAGAGAAGAATAAATTCTGTGATACAAGTGATACTTTTTGGTGTTTTGCTCATCGGGTGTTGTGATGCTTGAATCCGACGGAATCATATTATCGCAGGCAGTTTTTACATCTCCGTAGATTCCCGCACCGACCGCGGCAAGAATTGCAACGCCGAGTGCAGGAGCTTCCGATGATTTTGAGGTTTCAACGGGAATTGCAAACGTATCGCAGATTATACTTTTCCAAAGTTTGCTTTTGCTTCCGCCGCCGCAAAGGAGCATGGAAAGGGGAGCGATTCCCATTTCTTTGAGCACAAGCAGGCAGTCATAAAGCGAATACGTTACGCCTTCAAGAATAGCTCTTATAAAATGTGCCTTCGTGTGCATTGCTGATAATCCGAAGAAAACGCCTCTGCAATCGGGGTCAAGATGAGGAGTTCGTTCACCCATAAGATAGGGGAGATATATCAGCTTATCGCAGCCTATTCCGATGTTTTTTGCTTTTTCATCGGTTATCTGGTAAACGTCCTTGCCTTCGGCTGAAGCCTGTTCAAGTTCTTCATAGCAGAAGTTGTTTTTGAACCACTGCATTGAAAGACCTGCGCCCTGAGTAACGCCCATAACGTGCCACGAATCAGGCACGGCGCAACAGAAGGTATGTACTCTTCCTGCAGGGTCAATGACGGGCTTGTCTGTATGAGCAAAAACAACGCCTGAAGTTCCGATTGTTGTGAAAGCTTTGCCTTCCGTTACAACGCCCATACCTACTGCGGCGGCAGCGTTGTCGCCCGCACCGCCGACAACCGACGTTTTAACTGAAAGACCCGTTTTTTCGGCTGTATCGGAATTGATATATCCCGTGATCTCAGGGGATTCATAAACCTTTGCGAGGTATTCTTCTTTAATGCCGAGAGCGTTAATCATAACGTCAGACCATTTTCTGTTAGGCACGTCAAGAAGCTGCATACCCGATGCGTCTGAAACTTCGGTTGCAAAAGAACCTGTAAGTCTGAATCGAAGGTAATCCTTCGGCAGAAGAATATGTCTGCATTTTGCAAAGATTTCGGGTTCGTTGTTTTTTACCCATAGAATTTTTGAAGCAGTGAAACCCGTAAGTGCAGGGTTTGCCGTTATTTCTATAAGCTTATCTCTGCCGAGCATTTCTGTAAGCTGTTCGCATTCTTTACCCGTTCTTTGGTCACACCAAAGTATTGACGGGCGAAGAACGTTGCATTCCTCATCGAGCATTACAAGACCGTGCACCTGACCCGAAATGCCGAGAGATACAATATCTTCGCTGTTAATCTTGCTTTCGGTTATAACTGTTTTAAGGGTTGAAATTGCGGCATTATACCAATCTTCGGGGTTTTGTTCAGCCCAGCCGTTTTGCGGCTGATATAAAGGATATTCACAGCTTGCAGATGCGATTATTGTTCCGTTAATATCAAACAAAACGGTTTTTGTGGCAGAAGTGCCGAGGTCTATACCGATAACGTATTTCATATTATTCACCAAACAAAATGCTGTTTATTGCTGACTGAAGATATTCCTGGCTGCCTGAACCGGGGTCGGCGCATTTGCCGAGTGAGCAGGCATAGTTATAAAGTTCTTCAAGTGTGGTTTCGCCGTCAACAATCTTTTTGCCGATTCCGCTGTTATAACTTGAGTATCTTTCAGCCTTGAATTCATCTATTCTGCCGTCTTCAATGATTTTTGCAGCTTTGATAAGACCGAGAGCAAATGTATCCATACCGAGAATAAAGCCGAGCATCATATCTTTGAGGGTGTTACTCGGCCTGCGGTTTTTGGCGTCAAAATTAAGTCCGCCGTTCTTCATACCGCCTGCTTTAAGCACTTCATACATACACATCGTTGCCGAATAAACGTCAAACGGGAATTCATCCGTATCCCATCCGAGAATGGGGTCGCCCTGATTTGCATCAATCGAGCCGAGCATACCGTTGATTGCAGAGATGCGAAGCTCGTGTTCAAAGGTATGACCTGCAAGAAGAGCGTGGTTAGCTTCGATATTCATTTTGAAATCTTTATCAAGACCGTACTGACGAAGGAAGCCGATTGCCGTTGCCGCATCAAAATCATACTGATGCTTCATAGGCTCCTTCGGTTTGGGTTCAATGAAGAAATCGCCCGTAAAGCCTATGCTTCTTCCGTATTCAACAGCCATTTTCATAAGGCGCGCAATATTATCCTGCTCAAACTTGACGTCTGTGTTGAGGAGAGTTTCGTAACCTTCTCTGCCGCCCCAGAAAACGTAACCCTTACCGCCGAGTTTAACGGTAATATCAAGAGCTTTTTTTATCTGAGCCGCCGCAAAGCAATAAACTTCAGCGCTGTTCGTACTGCCTGCACCGTTCATAAAGCGGGGATTTGAGAACATATTTGCTGTTCCCCAAAGGCATTTGATGCCTGTTTCGTTCATCTTTTCGAGTATATAATCGGAAATTTCATCAAGTCTTTTGTTGGTTTCATTCAGATCTTCCGCTTCGGGAACAAGGTCAACGTCGTGAAAACAGAAGTATTCAATGCCGAGTTTCTGCATAAACTCAAAGCCTGCGTCAACCTTTGCTTTTGCGTGAGCCATAGTTCCTTTTTCAACGCCGAATGATTTGTCGGCTGTGTCCCTGCCAAACATATCGGTGCCTGCCGCGCCGAGGTTATGCCACCAGGCCATAGCAAAGTTGAGGTGTTCTTTCATGGGCTTTCCCATAATAATTCTGTCTGCATCGTAAAATTTGAATGCAAGAGGGTTCTTGCTTAAAGAACCTTCATATATAATTTTGTCAGTAAAATCAAAATACATCAGGTTTATCTCCAATCATATAATAATATATTAATTATATAATTAAACTATTTTATATGCAAGCAAAAGTTTATATATTCCAAATTTAATTATTAATCTATTGCAATAACCAAAGAAATATTGTATTATATTCTAAAAGTAAACACAAAAGGAATGTTTTGATGCAATTTATCGTAATGGATTTGGAGTGGAACAATACCTACGCCAAAAAAGCCAACGGATATATAAACGAGATAATTGAAATCGGCGCTGTTAAGCTTGATGAAGATCTTGAAACGGTTGATACTTTTTCTTGCATAATCCGTTCTCAGATAGGCAAAAAGCTCAGAGGCACCGTCAAAAGGCTTACTCATCTTACCAATGCAGATATTAATGCAGGTATGCCGTTTACCAAAGCATTTTCAATGTTCAGAAAATGGATAGGCAGCGAACAGACCGTTATCCTTACCTGGGGTGACGGTGATATCCGTGTGCTTCTTGATAATTTCAAATATCTCAACGGCATTAAAGTAATTCCTTTCCTGAATGTTTATTGCGATTTGCAGAAGAGTTTTCAGAAAATCAACAACAGCAGCAAGGGTCAGCAGACGGGTTTGCTTACTGCTGCTGAAATGGTTGGTATTGACCCTGAAATGTATATTCACCACAGAGCCCTCGGCGACAGTATGCTCACAGCCGAAATATTAAAGAAGATTTATTCAACGGATCTTATTTCTGAAGATTTTATTGAATGCAACGAGGAGTTCTATTCAAAGCTTCTTTATAAGGCAAAGGTTATACGCAATATAGATAATCCGCTTGT
>JAZSBC010000059.1:0-10027 GCA_045602245.1 Acutalibacteraceae bacterium
TGGACGAAATCCACAAAACCGGTGCAAAGCTCTTCGTTCAGCTTACCGCAGGTATGGGACGTTCATGGGCTATTACCGAGCTTGTTGCTCCTCTTCATAAAAACAAGTTCACCCGCGCACTTGTTAAGCCTATTCTCGACACTTCACATGAACTTGCATCTCCCAGTCCCCAGCCCTCACGTTGGGCACACGATATCATCTGCCCCGAAATGACTGTTGAGCAGATTCACGAAATCATTGAAGCATTTGCAAAAACCGCAAAGCTCTGCCGCGATGCAGGCGTTGACGGTGTTGAAGTTCACGCTGTTCACGAAGGTTATCTTCTTGACCAGTTTGCTATTGAATTCTTCAACAAGCGTACCGACGAATACGGCGGAAGCTTTGAAAACCGATACCGTTTTGCCGCTGAAGTTGTAAAAGCAATCAAAGAAGCTTGCGGCGATGACTACCCCGTTTCGCTCCGTTACTCGGTTGAATCAAAAATGAAGGGCTTCTGCGAAGGCGCAATGCCCGGTGAAGAATATACAGAAGTCGGCCGTGCAATGCCCGAATCCGAAAAGGCTGCTAAATATCTTCAGGACGCAGGCTATGATATGCTCAACGCAGATAACGGTACATACGACTCATGGTATTGGGCACATCCCCCTATGTATATGCCTCAGAACTGCAACCTTGATGACGTTGCTCATATCAAGAAATTTGTTGATATTCCCGTTGTTTGCGCAGGCCGTATGGAACCCGACGTAGGCGCACAGGCTGTTGCCGAAGGCAAAATCGACGGCGTTGGCGTTGCACGTCAGTTTCTTGTTGATCCTCAGTGGATTACCAAACTTATTGATGACAGACTTGAAGATATCAAGCCCTGCATCTGCTGCCACAGCGGTTGCTTCAACTTCTCATCATCAAAGGGTCACGCAAACACTCAGGACCTTACCGATACAATGGGTCTTGCCCGCTGCGCACTTAACCCTGAAACAATGCAGTCAAAGAAATATAACCTTAAGCCCGCAAAGAAATCAAAGAAAATCGCAGTTATCGGCGGCGGTATAGGCGGTATGGAAGCTGCAATCGTTTGTGCAAAACGCGGCCACAAGGTAACTCTTTATGAAAAGAGCGATAAACTCGGCGGTGTATTCATTGCCGCTGCCGCTCCATCATTCAAGGAAAAAGACCGCGATCTTATCGCCTGGTATATCCGCGAAGTTGCAAAACAGCCCATCGAAGTTAAGATGAATACGGAAGTAAAAGACATTGCTTCACTCGGTGCTGACGAAGTTATCATTGCAACAGGTTCAAAAGCAAGAACAATCCCCGTTAAGGGTGCTGACACTGCTATTGAAGCAGTTGATTACCTTCTCGGCAACAAAACAGTCGGCGAAAACGTTACCGTTATCGGCGGGGGTCTTACCGGCTGTGAAATCGCCTACGATCTTTATCTTTAGGGCAAAAAGCCTACTATTGTTGAAATGCAGGATGACCTTGTTACAACTCCCGGCGTTGCTCTTGCAAACACAAGTTATCTCCGTGATTTCTTCAAGACAAACAAAGTTCCCGTTCATCTTGAAACAGCACTTTGCGAAATCAACAAAAACAGCGTAACCGTTAAGGGTAAGGATGGCAAAACGTTCGAAATTCCTGCTGATTCGGTTATTATGTCTGTTGGTTATATCCCCACTCCTCTCGCTCCCAAAGGCAAGCACGTTCACGTTATCGGCGATGCCGCAAAAGTCGGCAATCTCCGTACCGTTATCTGGGGCGCATGGGACGTTGCAATGAAACTGTAATCCCACAATTAATAACCTCTGTCAGATGTACTCATTTGACAGAGGTTTATTTATTTTACATTGAAATTATAACACAAGTGATGTTTATTTTATGATTGATTTTTAGAACGGATAATGTTATAATATTTTTAACTGTAAATATAAATTTATATATACGGAGAGATATATTATGAAAATAAACATTAAACGTTCCGTTTCAATCGCAATGGTTATTCTGATGATGCTGTCTTCATTCGGGCTTATCCCGTCATATGCCGCATTATCATACGGCGGAAGCTGCGGTGAAAATCTCACGTGGTCTTTCAATGACGAAAGCGGTGTTCTTGATATAAGCGGCAGCGGTGAAATGGATGACTATGCAATAATGTATATTCCGTGGCACGGTATCCGTTCCGAAATAAAAACGGTTAACGTTGAAAACAGTGTTGAAAGCATCTGCGATTATGCGTTCTATAACTGCCCTGCACTCACTGAAATTAATATTTCAGAAAGTGTAACAACTATCGGCAATCTTGCTTTTGCACAGTGTTATGCGCTTGAATCAATCAACGTTGATTCGCAAAACACAAGCTATTTCACCGATGACAGCGGCGTTTTATTTGATAAAACCAAAACTACTCTTATTCAGTATCCCGCCGCATCGTCACAGACATCATATTCACTCCCCGATTCTGTTGAAACAATATGTGAAGACGCATTCCGCTACGCCGAGAATCTCACAGACGTTGTTCTCTCCTCTGCTCTCAAAACAATCGGCGAAGAAGCTTTTTACGGTTCATCAATAAAAGAAATTGAAATTCCTGCAAACGTAACAAGCATCGGCAAGGATGCTTTCGGTTGGTGTCCGTCGCTTAAAACTATTTACGTCGATGAATCCAACACCAAATATTCAAGCGATGAAAGCGGAGTTCTTTTTAATAAAAATAAAACGGAGCTCATCAAATTCCCGAATAAGAATTCAAATTCAGATTACGTTATCCCTGACGGCGTAACTGTTCTTGCAGAAAACTCATTTGAAAACTGTTATTCACTTAAAACCGTTACAATTCCGTCAAGTGTTGTTACAATCGGCAACGGTGTATTTTTCAACTGTAACTTAAAAGCCTTTTATGTTGACAACTCTAATCAGAATTATTCGAGCGATGATAACGGCGTGCTTTTCACCAAAGACAAGTCTGAACTTATAATATATCCTTCAAAAAGCACCAAAAAGGGATATGAAATCCCCAGCGGCGTTGTTACCGTTAAAGAATACGCATTCCGCAGCAATCAGATAATTGAAAGCATCGCAATCCCTGACAGCGTTGTTTCCGTTGAAAACGGAGCATTTTCTCTTTGCGGAAATCTCGGTTATATACATTTCGGCAACGGAATAAAAGAGATTGGCGACGGCATTATTTCAGAAGGTAACACGTACTTCTGCGCTGAAACCGAAGATTGCGTTGCAAAAGAATATGCCGATGCGAACGGAATCGAATTCAGGGTTTGTAACGGTCACACTGCAAACGGCATCACATTATCAGAAACTGATATCACAATAGAAAACAAAGAAACATATCAGCTTACCGCTGTCATTACTCCCGAAAGCGCGGCAGATAAAACCGTTATTTGGTCATCCGATAACAAAAGCGTTGCCGAAGTTGACGGCAACGGTAAAATAACGGCAATTTCTGCAGGCATCGCAAAAATCACCGCAACTTCATCAAACGGCAGTTTATCAGCAGAATGCACAGTAACCGTAACCCCAAGATATTTTGACGTAACTTGGAACGTCGACGGTCAGGAAACAACGGTTTCAGTTGCGGAAGGTGATGAAATAAAAGCTCCCGATTCACCTGAAAAAACAGGTCATACTTTTACAGGCTGGTCACCCGAAGTTCCCGATACAATGCCTGCAAACAGCCTTGAATTCACTGCAAAATGGACTGTTAACAGCTACAATGCAGTTTTCTTTTCAAACGGCGGCAAATGGTCTGACGGTTCAACAGAAAAAACATATTCCGTTAAATACGGTGCGCAGATTTATTCTCCAAGAACTCCCACAAAGAAGGGTTATATCTTCACGGGCTGGTCACCTGAAATCGGCACAATGGATAACGTTGACGGCAAGGAATTCTATGCAACGTGGGAAGCATCTGATGATACGGCATACACCGTTGAAACCTACGTTATGAACCTTGACGGTACATATACGCTTACCGAAGAAAACCTCAAAGGCACAACCGATTCAACCGTTGATGCAGAATATACCGTTGAAAAAGGATTTGTTCTGAACTCAGAAAAGAGTGTTCTTTCGGGAACGGTTGCCGCAGACGGCTCACTTGTTCTCAAAGTGTATCTTGACAGAGAAAAATTTGAAATCATTCTCAACGGCGAAAAGATTGAATGTTTATACGGAACGGAAATTGCCGAACCCGAAAAACCCGATGCTCCCGAAGGACATCTTCAGGAAGGCTGGATTGACGGAAACGGAAATGAAGTTAAATTCCCCGTCACAGCCGATGAAAACTTCCCCGCCGAAATCAAGCCTAATTTTGTAAGGCAGAGCTATACGGTCACCTGGATTGTTGACGGAGTATCAACAACAGAATCTTATTTGTTTGAAGAAAAAATCAATACTCCTGCCGATCCTTCAAAAATCGGTTATACATTTATCGGATGGACTCCTGAGGTTAATAACACAATGCCCTCGGCTAACCTTGAATATACTGCGGTATGGAGTGTAAACAGTTACAATGCCGTTTTCGACGCATCAAGCGGCACATGGGCTGACGGTTCAACGCAAAAAACCGTAACAGCAGATTTCAACACACAGATTTCCGCACCCGAAGCCCCTGCAAAAGCGGGATATATATTTGCAGGCTGGTCACCCGAAGTTGATATTATGGATGATATAAACGGCAAGAAATACACGGCAACCTGGGTTGCATCAACTAATACCGTTTACACAGTTGAAATTTTCACAATGACAACCGACGGCACATATTCAAAGGTAACACAGAAACTCACGGGTGCTACGGATTCAACCGTTAATGTTGATTATACCGTTGAAGAGGGATTTGTTCTCAACAATGAAAAAAGCACACTTTCAGGTGTTGTTAAAGCGGATAATACACTTGTTCTCAAAGCATATATCGACAGAAAAACTTATAAGCTTATAACCGTTGCAGACGGTATGACAGCATCAACCGATTACCTTTACGGTGCAAAAATCACAGAGCCTGCAGCTCCCGCTAAAGACGGATATGATTTTATCGGCTGGGATAAAGAGATTCCCACAACAATGCCTGCGGAAGATATAACGCTGACCGCAAAATTCACGGAAAAGATTTACACCTGCCCCGACTGCAATGAATCGTTCCGCGATGAAACTGAATACAATGAGCATATCTCTTATGAGCAGACCAAGAAAAGCATCAGAGTATCAATCAAAAACAATCCTTCATCAAAAACAATCAACTACGGCGAAACCCTCAGACTAACCGCAATCACTTCGGCGGCTTTGCCTGAAGGCACAAAAATCTGCTGGTACGTTGACGGAGCAAAAGTTCACGAAGGCGAAACCTTTGAAATAACTTTCTCAAGCGGCACGAAAACAGTTACCGTGAAAATCTGTGAAAGCAACGATACGCCTCTCAAAGATTCAAACGGAAACGAAATTTCGGATTCGCAGAACGTTTCCGTAAAATCAGGAATCTGGCAAAAGATAGTTTCGTTCTTCAAGAATCTGTTCAGGATGAACAGAACCGTAATCCAGAAAATTTTCAGATAAAAAAATCGGTATGCATTCAGATGCATACCGATTTTAATTTTAATCAATCCCATTCCGCGCCCGTTACGGTTTCCATATTTATTCCCTTTGTTTCGTTTGTCTTTTTGAAAAGTACAATCAAAGCGCTCACAAATCCGGGAACAAGCAGACAAAACGCAACCGTACCGATAATTCTGTTGCCCATAATCATTGTAAGCGGAAGGCTTATTCCATATGAAAGAGCAAAACCAATCGCCGTCACAATAAACTGAGCCGACATTGTTGAAGAGCGAAGATTTGTGGGCGATGATTCGCCTATCATCATAATCAAAACATCGTTGGTTGAATAATAACTTCCGACAAATGCTCCGCACAAAAAACCAACAAGCGATTCGTCCCATGCCATTTTTGCACCAACCGAAAAAGCGATAAATGTCACAAGACAGTTAAATACCGTTGTTATTGCAGCAACCTTTCTGCCTTTTGAATCAGACACAAAACCCATTATAACCTGAGAAACTGCACATCCTACAGGAAACATAAACAAGGCTGTTGTGACGGGGCCTGTACTCACAAAATCAAGAACGCTTTCTCCTATTTCCGTAAACGTTCCGTTTGAAACATAGTTTTCAGCATAGCCGTAAGACATAATAGTCTGATAATCTACAGAACCGATAAAACCGATATTGGCAAGTGCAGATGTAATATAAAGCCATCTGAGTTGCTTGTGGCTCAATGCAAAGCGAAGTGCATGAATAAGCCCACCCTGAGCATTTTCCAAGCTTTTCTTTTCCTTTTCTTCTTTGCGTTCTTTATCGGTCATTCTGAGATATCGAAGCCTTGAATCAATAAATGAGTCTGTTTCTCTTGCGGTTATAAGTGCTATAAAACAAGTTATAACGCCAACAACAGCCGGTATAAAATAAACCTTTCTCCATTCGCCCGCAGTCTCCATTAGTTTATCTCTGAGAAACGGCACAAGCATAACGGAAATATTCGCAAAGAATTTGATCGTTGAATAAATTCTTGCTCTGTGTTTTGACGGAGATGATTCCATAATATATACAACGTGCATATCGTGTGGAATAAAAAACTGAACAAGACAAGCGCCGATAAAATAAAGTAAAAGATTATTTGAAAGGAAAATAATGAGCATAGCAAGGCTCATTCCAAATGTATTAATAATAAGAAAAGTCTTTCTTCCCCATCTGTCTGCAAGAGGTCTGTAAAGAAGACCGACAGCCTGAAACGGAACAACAAGAATTGAAAGTAAATTAAGCCAACCAACTGAACCGTCTCCGAAATTTGCAAACAAATCATTGGCTATTTCAGTTTTCATAAGCGTGCCGATCTGCGATGCAATTTCATCAGTAGCATATATAAGTGAAATAATAAACACAAGATAAACAAAATACATATTTTTCTTGGGACGGGCTTTTTCCTTTTCCCATTTTGCGATTTCCTTTAATCGCTTGCTTTTTAATTCTGCAGTGGTTTTCACGGTTTCACTCCGATTCATTTATAATATTTACCCGATTTTTTCAGGTAGTCAACAAGCATCATAGTCCAATCGGTCTGAATAAAATCAAAACCTCTGTCTGCAAGCCAGCCCCAGCCGTAGTCTTCGGAAACAGTCATCGCAGTATCGTCGCTGTGACCTCCCGAAAGCTGTTCTTTGTAATCATAGATAATTGAATTAACCCACACCAGCTTGTTATCACGGTGCATCATTTCTATGAATTCAGGGCTTGCAAGATATGAATCATCTTTTTTGAAAAGAACCTCTGCGCCTGCATAATTTATATTCTTGGTCATCAGCTCACTATGGCTTTCGTGATTTTCGGATACAATAGGAATAAACGGAAGCTCGGGGCAAAGATTTTCAAGAACGTCATATACTTTCTTTGAAGGCTTGCTTTTTACAAGCATCTGCTCCGTCATACCGTGGCGCCTGATTGTTTTATAAATCAGTTCAGGATTGCCCCAAAATTTATCAATATTTATAAAACATCTGCCTTTGAATTGCTCAAGGAAATCTTCAAACCCCGCAATTCTGAACTGCGTAGGCGTGTTATCATAGTTAACGTATCTGAGATTTCTAATCTGTTTATACGTCATTTCAGACAGGTTTATATCTTTGTCAAGGTGTTCAATTTCCATTCCCGGATGAAACAGAAAGAGTTTTCCGTCACAGCTGCAGCTTACGTCAACCTCAATCATATCAGCGCCCTGCTTAAGTGCAATTTCATAAGCTGTTAATGTGTTGCACGGAATATTGCCGCCGCTCACGCCTCTGTGAGCAACGACAATTATGTTTTCTTTTGCTTTGTCATAAATATTAAAAGACATCCGACGTTACCTCCGTATAAGTTCCGACAGTAACCTTGTTCCTGATTTTTTCAAATACCGAACGGGGAATTTTATCAATAAACAATATATCATCAACCGAATAAAAACCCATATTGCTGTTTCTGTAATCAATTATCGCCTGAGCCCTTGCTTCACCGATTTGTTCGAGAGTCATCAGTTCTTCAAGAGTAGCACTATTCAGGTCAATTTTGCCGCTTTCAGGCTTGAGTGCAGCAAAAGTAACGTCAGGCAGAACAACCGAATCCGAAATATCGTAAGATTTTGTTTCATTATATTTCGGAGAATCAAAATAGCCTGCAACAAGAACAGTTACGGTGATAATAACCGCAACTGTTATCAGCATAATCTGAGGAAACTTATCCTTTTTATTCATTCCCTCACCGTCCGATCCGAAGCCTTTTTGTTACCGCTTATAAATTAATTTACACAAATATAACATATTTGAGCTTTTTCTTCAAGTTTTATAATTAACAACATTGAAATTTCTCATTCGCTGTGATATCATTATTAAAACGTTAATCCACAGGAGACAGATATGAAAAACAAAAAGAAAAATAACATACTGTTTGCCGTTGAAGCTGCGTTTTTCGGCTTTTTCTGTGTTTTGTTTTTGGCACTGAATTTCTTTGGCAACATACCGATAAAAACAGCAAACATTATATATATAGCATTTATTGCAGTTTCATTCGGTTGGCTGATTGCTTATGAATTCGTGTTTGAAAAATACGATAACGCAGTTCACTTCAAATTCCAGAAAAGCAAATACGTTCCCACTGCCGGTGCGCAGACAAAAAAAGACCATAAACGAAAAGGAATTCTCGGAGTAATTCTTCTCTGGATTGCATATCTGGCATTCATAGGTGCTTTGAAATATCTCGGAATACTGAACTGGCAGCTGTTCCTTGCAGGCGCTTCGTTTATGTTTTTGCTCAACTCTGTTTTCACAAGAAAAGCCTGCCTGCTCAGCATAATATTCTTACATAACAAAAACAACTGTTGTAAAAACTGTACTATAAACTGCTGGGACTATGCTATATTTGCAAGCGCACTTATATTTGCCCCCTATCTTTCGGTCGCGGCAACAATTCTTAACGCGGCAATTCTTATTTATTCGGCGGTAATGATGATAATATGGGAATACAACTATCATAAGTACCCTTACAGATTTGTTCAGGAAACAAACAAGGCTCTTTCCTGCAAAAACTGCCTCAAACAATGCAAATACAAATAAAAGCAACCCTCGGCTGAGGGTTGCTTTTTTACTGCGCCATATAATTTGCAAGAAGAGTTTCGATAGTGCCGATTGCGGATATAAGCTTTGAAATAAGATACGTTACGATGGCAGGCATACTGTCATCAGCCATAGTGATAAGAGCGCCAAAAAGACCGTCGCTTTTTTCGTATGAGGGATGAGCATATCCTACAACCTGGGCTCTTGGACCGTCAACGGGTCTTGTTTTTTCCGTTACGTATTCAGAGCCGTTATAGTTTATATCGGACGTGTTGCCGCCGATACATCTTATTTTCAGCGTGCTGCCGCTTTTGATGAAGCCGCTTTCTGTTATGATATCAACGTGATGAATATCATCCGTTCCGTCAACAGCTGTATTGATAAAAACAATATCGCCTTTCTGAGGAACGTAATCGCTGTCTACGGGGTAATATTCCCCTCTTTTCTCAAACCAATTTTTCATTGAACCGCAAGCAGCTCTTTTAGGAACTGCGGTTACGAGAGCGCCTGCCTGATCAGCACACCATGAAACAAAAATGCAGCACCAATAAGCATCTGTCTCTTTGCCGTAATACCATGTTGTGAATTCGTTTATGTTGCTGGGGTAAAAGCCTTTCTTTGAACGGGCAATCTCAACGATGGCATCGGGTATGCTGACGTCTTCTGCAGCTTCAGGGGGTTCGGTTGTATCAACTGCCGCAAATGAAGGTGCGGTTACGCCGAGCATAACAACAAACGAAAGCACGACGGCAATCATTTTTGTGAAAAATTTTGATTTACTCATAAAAACGCCTCTTTACCATTTTTTTCAATTATATACCATATATTCAACTTATGTCAACTCATAATTAACCGTTTATGCTAAATATTGAAGTCGGATCGTAGCCATGT
>JAZSBC010000060.1:0-4808 GCA_045602245.1 Acutalibacteraceae bacterium
AACGGCTACACCGAAACTCCCACTTATTATGATGCTGACGGTAACTTGACAGAAACAGTTACCGAAAATCCCGCTTATGCTTATAACTATGCTTACGGTTGGGTTGAAAGCGACACAGATGCAGCTCTCTATCAGATTCCCGTTATAAAGATCGACGGTCTTGATTACGGTAACTACAGAGTAGTCGTAACCTGCGCTTTCACAAATCTTTATAAGCATTATGAAACTGATGCAGACGGCAACAAGTATTATAATCTTTATATTGATGCTATCCGTATCTATGATCCTGCAGGCAAGGATGACGGCATTGCCGACGATCAGATTCTTCAGTCCTTTAAGGATGATAAGGAATCATATCCCAACTACCTTGAAATCAAGGATATGCTTATCGGCGCAAACACACTTTCACAGGATGCATCAACTCAGGGTGTAATCTTCATTGACGGTATTGCCGCAAGCGATAACGACCTTGAAATGTATAAGAAGGCAGGTCCCAACAACGAGCTTTACCTCGCACAGAATCAGGCAGTTGCCTTTGAAATTTGGGCAACGGCAGTTCCGGATGATGTTCAGATCGGTGTCAAGAGTGCCACAGGCGCACCTGTATTTACCGTTTCTTACGGTGCAAATACGGTAAGTACCGAAATCAACTCTGCAACAGAAATGTACAGATCAATAAACTCTGTTCTTCCCGTAGGCGGCAAGCTTGCATGGACCAATGTTCAGGTTGGCGATGTAACATATTACACCAGCGGTGTGGTTGTTATTCAGAATACATCTGCAGCAGAGAGCGTTCTTTCACTCACCAATATGAAGTGGACATTCACGGGCGCAGGTGCTTACGGTCACTATGCAGAGAATTATGACGAAGCAACCGAAAACCTTGCTCTTATGTCAAATGTTGAAACCCAGAGTTATGCTTATACCGCAATGTCAATGAGATATGCAGACCTTGAAATCGGTGAAGATGATGTTTCGGTCAGCGACAATATTACCGAAAATGATAAGGTTGTTATTACCATCGAAACTTCAACCGATGTTTCATCTCTTGTTATCAAGGATGCAAACGGCAAGCTTGTGACTCCCGAAAGTGTATCAAGTGTTGTCAAGCCTCTTGAAAACGAAGATGTCAAGGAATGGACAGTCGTTCTTTCCGAAACAAGCGCAGGCACATATACTTACACCGTTTCTGCAGCTTACGAAAACGGATACACAGGCGATAACGAGCCCGTTACAATCACAGTAACCGTTTCCGCAGTCGAAGAGGAAGAAACTACAGAACCTACTTGGTTTGAAAAGATAATCGGTTTCTTCAGAACTGTTCTGGATTTCTTTGCAAAGCTTTTGTCGAATTTCGGCATTAAGCTTGTCTGAGCCGAAAGGAGGATACAACAATGAAAAAATCATATATAAAACCTTTGGCGATTTATGAAGGTATTCAACTTTCAGCGAGTGTATCAGGCAGCTGTTCTTTGCTCGGCACGAATTCAGCTCAATATGTCTGTGCCGTTGAAGATCCTAATCTCGGTTTCTTCCTTTTTGCTGAAACAACATTGGCATGCGACGCAGTCCCGCCTGACGGAAACGACAGTATTTGCTATGACATTCCCATGGCAAACTTCAACGTTTTTTCTTCCTGATAAAAATGCAGCGGAGTTCAACAAGAACTCCGCTGTTTCCCGAAAAAGAGGATTGATTGTTTTATGAAAAATTTTTTGAAAAATTCAATAGTTTTTCTTGTTGTTTTTTCGCTTGTGTTTCTTTGTTCCTGTAAAAAAGAGAAGGAGCTCAGCAGGGAACTTGTAAACATAGCTGATATTGAAGTGCCGGTAAGCACAAATGAAATTACCGACAGGGAAATCGGTCCCTATAAAGCGAAAGAGCCTGAAAATTCGCAGGTCGGAATTGTTGTTGACAGCTGGATGAAAATTGTCAGCATAGGTGAAGCAGACGGTGTTGTAAGTATCGTTATAAGAAACATCTCTGAAACAGATATTCAGTATGCCCTTCTCAGCGTTAATTGCGGAGATGAAGTTTTGAAATTCCCCATGACAACAATTCCTGCAGGGTCAACTTCAATTCTTAAAAGTGACATACCTGTTGCGTTTAACAAAAAATCATCTTATTACAACTGGAAAATAGAAGAAAAAACTTTTTTTACGTCAGAAATCTCACTTTATCCTGAAATATTTGAGATTATGTGCTGTGATAAGCTTATATCGGTAAAAAACATTTCAGGAGAAAATATTAACGGAGATATCTTTGTTTATTATAAAAGCATTGAAAACGGCATTTTCATCGAAGGAACAACCTACCGTGTAAGAATCAACGGTCTTGGTTCAAACCAAAAAACTCAGGTTGATGCAGAGCATTTTAAAGCTTCCGGAAGTAAGGTGATGTTTGTTACCTATGCACAGTAAGTATTATAAATTCAATGATACGGTTATAAGGGTTATCACACCCGTTAAAATCGTGAACAGCGAGCCTTATTCGCAGTTTCTTTGTGATGAATGCAAAGCTGATTTTACGGTTGAATACAGTTTTTCCGAGCTTTTGCCTGAAATACCTGACAATGCCGTTGAGGGTACGGATATCACCGTTTATAACGAACGCGGTGTTCAGTATTGCTGGTATAAAAACCACGGTGCGGAAGGATGCTATGCCTGCAGAATCTTTTCGGAAAAATCAAAAAAGGTTATTCTCCTTTCTGATTTCAGAGAAAAATTATGGAACAGAGTGGTATTTGACCTTTTGGGTTTTGAAGAACTGATGTCTGACAGTCAGAAAGCTGTTATTCACGCCTCGTACATTATAAAAAACGGCTCTGCAATTTTATTTACCGCTCCGAGCGGAACCGGAAAATCAACACAGGCTATGCTCTGGGAAAAATATGCGGACGCTGAAATTGTCAACGGTGATAAAGCGATGATTTCACGTTGCGATGAAAATATTGTTGCTTGCGGATTGCCGTTTTCGGGATCTTCGGGCTTTTGCCGCAATATAACGGCACCGATTAAAGCAGTTGTCTGTCTTGCTCAGGCAAAGGAAAACAAGCTTTGCCGTCTTTCTTCATCAGATGCGTTTGTTTTGGTTCTGACAGGTTGTTATCTGCCTGTGGGTAATCCGGATTCTTCGTCAGGCGTTATTGATATCATAAATCAGATTTGTGATGAGTTGCCTGTTTATAAGTTTGAATGTCTGCCCGATGAATCATCGGTCAGAGTATTGGAGAATGAATTATGTCTTTGAGTACGGAACCGAGGTTAATACAATATCTTCATTCCAAAGGTATCGAAAAAGGTCTGCCTGTTTCTGGTACCTTCGAATTAACTTCACGGTGTAATTTTAAATGTGAAATGTGTTATGTTCACAGTGAAAACAACAATGTTAAAGAGATTTCTGCCGATGAGTGGATTTCACTTGGCGAGGAGGCAAAGAAAGCGGGAACTCTGTTTTTGCTCCTTACCGGCGGAGAGCCTTTGATTTTAAAAGATTTTGAGCGCATTTATCGGGAACTTAACAATATGGGCTTCGTATTGTCCGTCAATACAAACGGAAGTCTTATTCATAAATATCTTGACCTTTTCAAAAAAAGACCGCCGTCAAGAATCAATATTTCTCTCTACGGTTCAGACAGCGAATCGTTTCGCAGTCTTTGCAAAGCCGATAAATTTTCAGACGTTATTGAAAACATCAAAAAACTTAAAGCACTTAATATTCCGGTGAAAATCAACACGGTGATTACAGAAAAAAACGCTCATTGCTGCAAGGATATAATCAATATTGCAAAAGAACTTGACGTGCAGATAAGCACAACTGCTTACGTTTATCCGCAAGCAAGGCTTAACAATGACTACGGACACAATTCCACCAGATTGCCGTATACCGATGCCGCTAAAATAACCGTTGAAAACGAGCTGTTTCGCAACGGTAAAGACGGTTTTATTCCGAGAGCTGAAAAGCTTCTTACCCCAAGCAACGGTATGCCTGTCGATACAGTCAGATGCAGGGCGGGAAGGTCGTCTTACTGGATAACTTCTGACGGTGCTATGCGTGCTTGCGGAATGCTCCCCGAGCTGGAAGCCCGACCGCTTGAAGTCGGATTTTGGGAAGCGTGGGAGAGAGTTAAAAGCAAAACAAAAGACGTAAAAATGCCCGCAGAATGTCATTCGTGCCTATATTTTGGTATATGTAAGGCTTGTGCGGCAATGTGTTATGCAGAAACGGGCAAATTTAACGGGAAACCCGAATACGTTTGCAAGCTTGCTGAAGAAATCTACAGGCTGACCCTGATCGAATATAACAAAATTAAAAGCGGGAGTGAAGATTCACAATGAAAATAAACAAACAAATGGTGTTCAGAGAAGTTGCGGGTGAATATCTCCTTGTTCCCGTAGGCGGCAGTGTAATCAGCACAAACGGAATTTTTATGCTGACAGAAACAGCGGCATGCATCTGGAAAATGCTTCCCGGGGCTTCTGATGAAGCAGAAATAATAACAAAAATTACAGATGAGTATGACGTCAGCAAAGAAGAAGCCGAAAAGGACGTTCTTGATTTTCTGGCATACCTCAGGTCTTTCGAAATAATTGATTGAATTTTCAAAAAATGAAAAGGAATATTTTACGACAGAGACATTGAATTCGTTATTATGAGTATACAGAAAAATCCGGATAATAAATTACATACTTACCTTCCGTTTGTTAAGTCTGTATTTCTTTTAGAATTAAATTTTTGAAAAATTTTTATTTTTTAATATTTTATGTTTATAAACATATACTAATAATTTAACCATATCGATCCAAGGT
>JAZSBC010000061.1:0-1657 GCA_045602245.1 Acutalibacteraceae bacterium
AGCGGTTACGCCATAGGGGTTGCCGCCGCAGATATATCTGAGTTTTGCGGTGAAAGTGAGGTTACTTTCGGGCATAACGTCGGGAATTTCGGTCTTTTTGCCGTTATTATCAAGCCAATAAAGAATTTCAAAGTTGTCGTATGCGCTCATATCAGGCATGGGGATTTCCTGACCTGCAACAACGTCAAAGCTGAAAGTGTCCTTGCCGATAATGAAAGTTACTCTTCTGCTCTGAACAAGCCATACAGCCGTGAATTTCATATCGTCTGCAGGCATAACAACCTTCTGACCTGCGGAATAAGCGCTGCCGTCCGGACCTCTCCAGAATGCGAAGGTGTAACCTGTTTTTTCTGCTGTGGGCAGAATGAATTCGTTGCCGAATGCAACGTTCATCGGCTCAATTTCAGCGCCGCTGTCAGTGTTGAACGAAACGGTGTAATTGTTTACGGACCAGACCGCTTCAAGCTCAACGTTTTCTGCTGGCATTGCAAAGGGGAATATAAATTCTTCGCCTGTTGCTCTGTCAATCCATTTTTCAAAGGTGTATCCCTTTTTGGTGGGGAAATCCGTATCTGCGATTGATATGCCGTAGGGATAGCGGTATTCCGCAAAGACTTCGCCGTCTGCATAGGTTATGAAATCATACTGATTCCTTGTGTAATAAAGCTCAATTTCTGTTGAGCCGTCGGGAGCAATTCGCGCTTCAATAATGCTGTTATTTACGTCAAAGGTGAAGCCTTCAAATTCACGAGGATCAACTCTGACGATTTCATCGGTTGTGCCGAAGAATTCCTCGACGGATATAGTATAGGTGTCGCCGTCAATATTGGGGATATAGTAAATAACCTTATAAGGAATACCGTCTGCCGCAGTCCATTCAGCAACAAGCGTCACGTCCTGTGCAGGCATATGCAAATAATCAATCTGCTGACCGTCGAGGTGCCAGCCGTCAAAGACGTAGCCCGTTCTTGCGATGGGGGGCAGTTCAACAACGTCGCCGTATTCATACGTTACGGGCATAAGGTAATCTTCAAAGTTTGTATCAAAGTAAACGGTATATTTGTTGACCTTCCACACAGCGTTGAATTCAATTACGCTTCCGTCATCGCCCATATCGGGAATTGTTACGGGGATAGCGCGATCCCAGCCGTCAAAGCTGTAACCCGTTTTTTCAAGATTTTCAGGCGGATAGATTGCGTCACCGTATGTAACGACCATATCGGGAATCACATAATCGCCGGTGTTTCTGAAAGCAAACGTATACTGTTCAAGTCTCCAGTTTGCCTCAAACGTGATTACTTCACCGTCCATACCAAAGTCGGGGATATATTGAGGCAGTGTGGGCATCCAGCCTGTGAAAACGTGACCCTCAAAGTAGGGGTTTTCAATTTCGGGAATAACGTCACCGTAACAAACGGATATGCTTTCAATAACGTAATCGCCTGTGCCTGCAAAGTGAAGAGTGTAGACCTCTTTTTCCCAAAGAGCAACAAGCGTGACGCTTTCTGCAGGCATTGTTTCGGGAACGGGCTCGCTCCAGCCTATGAAAGTATGACCCACTCTGGTCGGGGGAGCAGGCTCAAATATTGGCATGCCGAAGTCATAATAATCGATGATTATTGCGCTGCCGTCATCAAACTCACCGCCGTTTGAGTCA
>JAZSBC010000062.1:0-1556 GCA_045602245.1 Acutalibacteraceae bacterium
TTTCGTCGGTTGTTTTAACGAGAGGCTTGCCGCTGTCGTGCAAAAGCATTGCAAATCGCAGATGCGGTTCAGCTTTAACGGAATCAACAGCCGCAACCGTGTGCTCCCACACGTCATATAAGTGCCGTTCGTGATTCTGAATGCAGCCTTTCATAGGCTCAAGTTCGGGAAAGATAAAGAAAAATACGTCGCTGAAATCGGTCAGTATTCTTTTGACGTTTTTGCCGCACAGCAGCTTTGAGGTTTCGGCAAATATCCTTTCGGCAGATATGTTTGCAAGCAGGCTTTTGTTGCGGTGAATTGAATCTGCGGTGCCTTTGTCAATCTCAAAACCGAGAACGGAAGAAAACCGCAGCGCACGCAGGATTCTTAAAGCATCTTCGCCGAAACGTGTATCGGGATTTCCGACACAGCGTATTACTTTTGCATCAATATCCTGCTGACCGCCGTAGGGGTCAATGATACCTGTCAAAGGCGAATAAGCGATTGCATTGACCGTGAAATCACGCCTTGAAAGGTCGTCCTCAATCCTCTGCGTAAAATCAACCCTGTCGGGGTGGCGGTTGTCGGAATATCCCTTTTCAATGCGATAGGTTGTTATTTCGATGCTTAACGAATTGATTATAACCGTAACGGTGCCGTGCTTTATGCCCGTTTCGATAACTCTGTAATCCGAAAATACGGCGGCTGTTTCTTCGGGCAGAGCGCTTGTTGCAACGTCCCAATCGTTGATCGCTTTGCCCATAAGAATATCTCTGCAGGCGCCGCCCACAACGTATGCGCTGTGACCGTGAGAATGCAGAATTTCAATAACTCTATTGACTTGAGGAGCAATATTTATTACCATATTAATACACCATAACGGAGGTTTTACAATGAATATACAGATTTTCGGAACGAACAAGTGCTTTGACACCAAAAAGGCTCAGCGCTATTTTAAAGAAAGAGGAATCAAGTTCCAGTTTATCGACCTTTCACAGAAAAATTTCAGCAAGGGCGAATATAACAGCGTCAAAGCGGCTGTGGGTTCAATGGAAGCACTTATTGATGAAAAGTCAAAGGCTTATGAAAAGCATTTTATCAAATATCTTGCAAGCAAAGAGGCTGTTGAAGAAAAGCTTCTTGAGCACGGCGAGCTTTTTAAAACTCCCATTGTCAGAAACGGAAAGCAGGCAACCGTCGGCTACTGCCCCGAAATCTGGAAAACCTGGGAATAATCAATAAGCCTCAAACTTTGAAATTGTTGCAAAGCATCTTGCTTTTTCGATTTTAAGCTTGAAATATCTTACGCGGATTTCATCAAAAAGGCAGATGCGCTTATAGCCGATAACGGTTTCTTTTGCAAGACGTTTCCACTTGCCGTCAACCTGTGCATAGAGCGAGAATTTTTCAATCTGCTGACCCGTTCTGATGTGCTCGCCGAGAACGATTTTGTTTATATCGTATTCATCGCCGAGATCGAGAATCAGCTCTGCGCCCTCGGGGTCATCGCCCGAGTGCCAGTATTCTTCGGGGTCACGGCTGAGCGCCATCTGACCCGTATGCTTTTCATCGAG
>JAZSBC010000063.1:0-15883 GCA_045602245.1 Acutalibacteraceae bacterium
TCTGCCATTGCGCCTGCGATAAGCTTAACAGCGCGGATAGCGTCGTCATTACCGGGGATTACGTAGTCAACTTCGTCGGGATCGCAGTTTGTATCTACGATTGCAACGATGGGGATACCGAGCTTATGAGCTTCAAGAACAGCAATCTTTTCCTTGCGGGGATCTACTATAAACATAGCTGCAGGCTGCTTCTTCATTTCTGTGATGCCGCCCATGAACTTTTCGAGCTTTTCAATTTCAAGGTTGAGCTTTGTAACTTCCTTCTTGGGGAGAAGATCGAAAGTACCGTCTGCTTCCATAGCCTTGAGCTGTGCAAGTCTCTTGATTCTCTTCTGGATTGTGTTGAAGTTTGTGAGCATACCGCCGAGCCAACGTGCATTAACGAAAGGCATACCGCAACGGATAGCTTCTTCTTTTACTGAATCCTGAGCCTGCTTCTTTGTACCTACAAAGAGAACTTCGCCGCCGTCTGCAGCGATTTCGCGAACGAACATATATGCTTCTTCGTGCTTCTTAACTGTCTTCTGAAGGTCGATGATGTAGATGCCGTTACGCTCTGTGAAGATGTACTCAGCCATTTTGGGGTTCCATCTTCTGGTCTGATGTCCGAAATGAACACCTGCTTCAAGTAATTGCTTCATTGATACTACTGACATTTGTTTTTCCTCCTAAGTTATATTTTGTATCTAATGTCAGATACGAACCGCCGCAAAGCCTGATATTACAACGGATTTGACTCCGCACTCATAATAAAAATAGCTTTGCGTGTGATTTGCCTGAGAATTATATCACAACACAGATAAAATTGCAAGCACAAATTTATAATATTTTATATAATATCTGAATTTTTATATTTTTAACAAAACAAACCGCACCGAAACAATTCCGATGCGGCAAAATGCTTCAAAAAAATTATTCTCTGTGCCATTTAACGCCCTGAGCAGTATCTTCAAGAACAATGCCCATCGCTTTAAGTTCATCTCTGATTCTGTCTGCCTCAGCCCAATTCTTATTCTTTCTGGCTTCAGTTCTTGCAGCAATCATAGCGTCAATATCTTCATCAAGTGTTTCGGTCTTTCTGTTATAAACAAGACCGAGAACTTCAGTAAGCTCATCAAAAATCTTGGCAGCATATTCTGCAGTTGCCTTTGAACCGCCTTTACCGATTACAAGAGAATTAATATCTCTTACAAGTTCAAACACAGCGGCAATACCGTCTGCAGTGTTGAGATCGTCGTCCATAGCTTCAACAAACTGATCAACTCTCTTGTCAAGCTGAAGTTTGATCTCTTCCGAAAGTTCACCTTCAACAGCATTCTTGATTTCAAAATCAAGGCTGTCACGGCAGGTATAAAGTCTTGAAAGAGAAGCCTTGCACTGCTCGATAATATCAATACTGTAATTGATGGGACTTCTGTATGACGATGAAATCATAAGATAACGGATAGGCTCATAGCCGTAAACCTTCGAAACGTCGCGAACGGTTTTGAAGTTGCCGAGAGATTTTGACATTTTTACGTTATCAACGTTGATATAACCGTTATGCATCCAGTAGTTCGCAAAAGGCTTGCCCGTAAAGCATTCGCTCTGAGCGATTTCATTTTCGTGATGAGGGAAAATAAGATCCTGACCGCCGCAGTGAATATCAATACTTTCGCCGAGATATCTGCAAACCATAGCCGAGCATTCAATATGCCAACCGGGTCTGCCCTTACCCCAGGGTGAATCCCAATAAGGTTCACCGGGTTTTGCTGACTTCCAAAGAGCAAAATCCATAGGATTCTTCTTTATATCGCCAACCATAATTCTTGCGCCTGCCTCAAGCTCTTCAAGAGGCTGATGTGAAAGCTTGCCGTATTCATTAAAAGTCTGGGGGCTGAAATAAACGTCGCCGTCAACTTCATAAGCGTGACCGTTATCAACAAGGCCCTGAACAATTTCAATTATCTTTTCAATATTTTCCGTTGCCTTGGGATGAATGGTTGCAGGTCTGAAATTAAGACCTTTTGCATCCGTCCAGAATTCTTCGATATATTTTTCGGAAACCTCTGTGAACGTTGAATTTTCTTCATTTGCGCGCTTGATAATTTTATCGTCAATATCAGTAAAATTCTGAACGAAAGTTACTTTATAACCTCTGTATTCAAGATATCTTCTGAGAACGTCAAAAACGCAGATAGGTCTTGCGTTGCCGATATGAATAAAATTATATACTGTAGGTCCGCAGGCATAAATTTTAACTTCGCCTTCGGTTATGGGCTTAAATTCTTCTTTTTCTCTTGTAAGTGTGTTGAAAATCCTCATTTATTTATCCTCCTGATTAAAATGCTTTTTAAGTTCAATAATTTCATTTTCAAGGCGTGCGATTTCCTGAGCAACGGGGTCGGGAATATGAACCTGATCAAGATCATCAACCCTCATACCTTCGCGTTTTACAACCCTTGCAGGCACACCGACAGCCGTTGAATCGGGCGGTATATCACTCAGCACAACAGCACCTGATGCAATCTTCGAGTTGTCACCGATATTGAGCGGGCCAAGCACTTTTGCACCAGCTCCGATCATAACGTTGTTACCTATAGTGGGATGCCTTTTACCGGTATCTTTACCCGTACCGCCGAGAGTAACACCCTGATAAATCGTAACGTCATCGCCGATAACGCAGGTTTCACCGATAACAACACCTGTTCCGTGGTCAATAAAAAAACGTTTGCCGATCTGCACCGCAGGGTGAATTTCGATCCCCGTTTTTTTAGATGCTCTCTGCGAAATCCAGCGAGCCATAAAATACAGCTTTTTCTTATAAAATTTATTTGCAAGTCTGTGAAGTCTGATTGCTTTCAAGCCCGGATAGAGCAATAGAATTTCGATCGCAGAACGGGCGGCAGGGTCTCTGTCCTTTACACAAGCAATATCTTCTCTGAGCTGCCTGAACATAAAATCACACCTTAAAAATAAAAAACTCCGTTGTCCCGAAAGACAACGGAGGCGTCTGAACGCGGTTCCACTCCTGTTTATAACTCAAAGGCTTTAACGCAGCCATACGCACAGAGATACTCTATTCCCCCTGCGTGCCGTCGGGCGCACTTCACCGAACCGTCGTAAGAAGCATTTTCAGCTGCCTGCTTCCTCTCTGATACTCCGTATTCCGGGTACTCTACCCGCCGATTGCATTTTTGTATTTATTGTATTATATGAGGTTTATTTCGAAAAGTCAATTACTTTTTTACCGTCAATCATATATTTGATACCCGAAACAACGGTTAACACCGCCGTAATTCCGAGCAAAATGTTTGATATAAGCGGCAAGTTGCCGAATTCAACGCCAAAGTGTTCAGTGCAACATATAAAAATCATAATAAGAATAAAGAATACCATCTGACTTGCTGTTTTGATTTTTCCCCATATACTTGCGGGAATAACAACACCCTGAGCAGATGCAACAAGGCGGAATGAAGTTACAAGAAATTCACGGGTAAGAACAACAAAAACAATCCAGATGTTGCAATAACCAAGTTGCATAAACGCAAGAAGAGCCGCTGTGGTAAGCATTTTATCAGCTACAGGGTCACAAAGTTTGCCGAAAGTTGTTACAATATTTTGCTTTCTTGCAATTTTACCGTCAAGATAATCCGTAAAAGAAGCAATTATGAAAATAAAGGTTGCAACAATATAATGGAATTCAAAATCAATAAACATTGATGCAAGAAAAAAAGGTGTAAGAATTATTCTGATTACAGTGAGTTTGTTTGGCAAATTCATTATATTCTCCGTTAACCGTTGATATCCTTGCCGATAAGGTCATAATCGTTGACTCCGATTACAACAACATCAGCAAAATCACCGGGTTCATAGTTGTTATTTGTTGTAAACGAAATTGTTCCGTCAATTTCGGGTGCATCCATATACGTTCTTCCGCTGTAACTATCAGTATATCCGTCATAGTCTTCAACAAGAACCTTATATGTTTTGCCGATTTTCTCGTTATTTTTGAGAGTTACAATTTCAAGCTGATCCTGCATTATAATTTCGCCTCGGCGAAGTTTTGTATCGCTGTCAACGTCATCTTCCATATCAAATGCAGGAGTTCCTTCCTGAGGCGAAAACTCAAAGCACCCAAGTCTGTCAAACTCGATTTCATTAACAAACTCCGCAAGGTTTTCAAACTCTTTTTCGCCTTCGCCGGGGAATCCGACTATAAAAGTTGTTCTGATAACGGCATCAGGCAAAGCGGTTCTGATACGGTTGATTGTTTCGCGCAGATATGCACTGTCTCCCCTTCTGTTCATAGCTTTGAGGATATTATCATCGGCATGCTGAAGAGGTAAATCAATATAAGGAAGAACCTTTGGCTGTTTAGCCATTGTTTCAAGAAGTTCATCGGTAATCTTATCAGGATAACAATAAAGCATTCTTATCCACTCAATGCCTTCAATTTCACAAAGAGCATCAAGCAACTCGGGAAGCCTGATTTTGCCGTAAAGATCAAATCCGTAATTCGTTGTGTCCTGAGCGATAAGAACAAGCTCTTTCGTGCCTGCCGCCGCAAGCTGTTTTGCTTCGTCAATCAACGTTTCGAATTCAACGCTGCGGTAATTGCCTCTGATTGAAGGTATTGCACAGTAAGTACATCTGTTTGAACAACCGTCGGCAATCTTAAGATATGACCAATATTCGGGAGTGGTGAGAAGTCTTTCACCCACAAGAGGAAGTTCTTCGTTCGAAGGCATTTCATAAACAGATTCGCCTTCAATCACTCTTTTCACAATATCGGCAATCGAACCGTTTGCACCGATTCCGACAACAGCGTCAATCTCGGGAATTTCACTGAGAATTTCTTCTTTGTACCTCTGCGCAAGACAGCCTGTAACAATAATTTTTTTGACTACGCCTTCTTCCTTAAGCTGAGCCATTTCAAGGATATTTTCGATTGCTTCCTGCTTTGCGGCATCAATAAATCCGCAGGTGTTCACGATAACAGCATCAACACCGTCATAACAATCGGCAATGGTAAAATCATTTTTATCAAGCTGAGCAAGCATCCTTTCTGCATCAACCTGATTTTTGGGGCATCCGAGTGAAATCATACCGATTTTATACATCGTCAATATCCTCCGTTTCAATTTCCAATCTTCGAAAAGCCGCACTGATATCGGACCATCTGTATCCGAGCCTCTGAAGCGAAGCTACGGTTCGTTTTATTCCTTTTTCATCCGAAATCTTTCTTGAATATTTAGTCTTCAATAAATCTATAATACGTAAAATCGGATCAAAGTCAAGACTTTCTGTTATATTATCGGCAATTTCAGAAGAAATTCCCTTTTGAAGCATTTCACTTCTTATCGCTCGGGTACTCATTCCTTTGCGTTCAGAAAGGCTTTCTGCCAGAAACCGGGCATAACGCTCATCGTTGACATATCCGTATTCCTTCAGCTTTTCAACTGCATTTTCGCTGTATTCGCGTTTATGACCTTTTTGAACCAACTTATTGATAAGTTCTTTTGCGCTGTGGTCTCTGTAAGACAGAAGATGCAGCCCTGCAATGAACGCACAACGGGAGCCGACGGCCTCAAAAAAAGCCGTCAACTCCTCATCATTTTCAATAGATTCTCTGCCGTGATACGGAGAACTGAACCAGTATTCGGCATCAACCGTAAATGTATATTCTCCGTCGCAGGAAATATGAATTTTATTTTGTTTTCCTTTATCTGCAGAAATTTTCATATTTTATTCGTCGTCATCAACAACAATATCAAGCCTTGCTCTTGCGCTTGCATTTGATACGGGTTCAGATGCGGGAGTTGACGACATAGGTCTTGTTTTTTTAACTTTTGAAGCCTCGGCAGCCTGAGCCATAGCGGCAACAATCTTCTTCTCGATTTCTTCAGCGAGTTCAGGAGAATTTATAAAAAGTTCTTTAACGTTATCTCTGCCCTGACCGAGACGCATATCGCCGTATGAGAACCACGCACCGCTCTTCTGAATGACGTTGTATTTCACGCCGATATCAACCATTTCGCCTTCTTTGGAAATACCTCTGCCATACATAATATCAAATTCAGCATCCTTGAACGGAGGAGCAACTTTGTTTTTAACAATCTTACATCTTGTTCTGTTACCCACAACTTCACTGCCTGCGCCTTTGAGAGATTCCGTTCTGCGGACATCGATTCTCATTGTTGAATAGAACTTAAGCGCTCTGCCACCCGTTGTAACTTCGGGATTACCGTAAATTACGCCGACTTTTTCACGAAGCTGATTGATAAATATAATAATAGTATTTGATTTGGCAACCGCACCTGCGATTTTTCTGAGTGCCTGCGACATAAGTCTTGCATGGGCGCCAACGTGTGAGTCACCCATTTCGCCTTCAATTTCGGAACGGGGAACAAGAGCGGCTACAGAGTCGATAACAACAACGTCAAGTGCGCCGGAGCGAACAAGCGCCTCTGCAATTTCAAGAGCCTGCTCACCGTTATCGGGCTGAGAAACAAGAAGCGCATCAACGTCAACACCGAGATTTGATGCATACGCAGGATCAAGCGCGTGTTCAGCGTCAATGAAAGCCGCTTCACCGCCGTTTTTCTGCGCCTGAGCAACAACAGAGAGAGCAAGCGTTGTTTTACCTGAAGATTCGGGACCGTATATTTCAATGATTCTGCCCTTGGGCAAACCGCCGATACCCGTTGCTGCATCAAGAGTGATTGAACCCGTTGAAATAGCTTCAACGTTCATTCCCGTATTTTCACCAAGACGCATAATGGTACCTTTACCGTATGCTTTCTCAATCTGAGCAAGTGCGGTTTCAAGAGCTTTTTTCTTATCTGCCATTACAGTTTACCTCCAAACGATAAATCAAACAAATGTTCTATCGGTATTGTATAACATATTTACAAAAATTGCAATACTTTTTTGAAAAATATTTATTTTTTCAATAAGTTTTGAAAAAAATAAAAAAAAGCTTGCATTTTACTGAAAAGTCTGTTAATATATCATCTGTTAATGACTAAAAAGGAGGTTGTGGCACATGGCAAAATGCGAATACTGCGGTAAAGACGTTGCATTCGGCATCCAGGTTTCCCACTCACACAGACGTTCAAACAGAACATGGAAGCCCAATGTAAAGAGAGTTAAGGCAGTTGTTAACGGTACTCCCAAAAGAGTATATGCTTGCACACGTTGCCTTCGCTCAGGTAAGGTTACAAGAGCTGTTTAATTAAAACGTAATGATTAAGAGACTGCATCAAAGCAGTCTCTTTTTCTTTATGTTATTTTGACGAATGAATTGTGTTTTTCGATATACTCAGGCACAACAGATTGTTGCAATATATATATTGTATAAAATTATAGCGGTTTTAAGAATTTTTTGAAAAAACTTGTTTATTTTTCTTGTCGGATTGTGTATAATGAAATTCAATGCAAAAATCAGAAAACGGAGATATAAAATGAGTTATTCTGTTAATCTATCATTATTCAAATCGGTATTTGCCGTTCCGACGGATATCGTTGATAAACATATCAGGCTTGCAAACGAACATCAACTCAAGGTTTTGCTCTGGATATTAAGGAATTCGCCCGAAAACCCCGATATCGGCAAAATGTGTACTGCATTGAAAATCAATCAAAGCGATGCATTGGATTATTTGCAATATTGGGTGCTTACAGGTGTTTTGAGTGACGATAACGGCAACGTAACAATTCAGCAGACAAACACCGCTCCCGAAACAAAAACCACGGTTAGCGACAAAGCGGAAACTGTACATATCGTTAAAACGTCGCCATCAAAACCTTCGAGCACAGAAATTGCAGCCCGTCTTGAAGAATCGCCCGAAATCGGTCATCTTTTCAATGAAGCACAAATAAAACTCGGCAGAACAATAGGCTACGACGGTCAATGCACACTGCTTTTGATACACGACCATTACGGATTGCCTGCCGAAGTTATTTTTATGATGATTGATTATTGCGTATCAATCGGCAAATCCAACAACAGTTATCTTGAAGCTGTAGGCAAAGACTGGGGAACAAGAGAGATTGACACTCTTGATAAAGCCGCCGAGCAAATAACAATCCTCAGGAGTACAAACGCTGTGTGGAAAGAATTTTCGGCATACGCAGGCATATCCAATCCGAGACCTACAATCAAGCAAACCGAATTTATCCGCATATGGACAAGCGAATACAAATTCAGCTCTGATATGATTATTCTTGCTTATGAAGAAATGGCAAATCACACAACAAAACTCAGTATGCCTTATATTGATAAAGTTCTGGCAAATTGGCACAGCAAAGGTTTCAAAAAGCCTGAAGATATAAAGGCTGATGTACCTATGCAAAAAGAACAAGCCAACACTTCAAAGAAAACGAACGAAGCATCATATGATCTCAATAAATTCAATGAGCGTTCATTACACCGCGAATTAAAGTACGAAAGGAAGAAAAAAGAATGAGCTACAGTAAAGCAACCCTTTCAGAAGCAAAAAGAATTCTTGAAAACAGAAGAAACAAAGCTCAGCGAATTCAGATTGCAAGAAACCTTGAAATAACAGAAAAAATACCTTTAATTTCAAAGTATGAAGCTCAGCTTTCCGAAACAGGTCTTTCAGTTGTCAGAGCAATAGGTATGGGCAGCGATGCAAAAGAATATATTGATAATCTTTCACAGCTCAATCTTTCAATTCAGGAAAGCATAAAAAAACTTCTCAAAGAAAACGGATATCCCGAAAACTATCTTGAAACACCGTATACCTGCCCCGAATGTCAGGATACGGGATTCAAAGGCGGTTACGTCTGCGAATGCAGAAAAGAACTTCTCAAAGAGCTTGCAAAAAAAGAACTTGCCTGCGTTTCACAAAGCGATAAATGTTCGTTTGATAATTTTGAACTTGAATATTATCCTGAGTCAATCAATCCGAATCTCGGTATTTCGCCCAGGAAACGTATGAGCAGCATTTTTGAATACTGTAAATGCTATGCGGAAGACTTTGACAGTGAATCCGAAAGTCTTTATATGCACGGTTCAACGGGTCTCGGCAAAACTCATCTTTCGCTTGCTATTGCAAATGTTGTTGCCGAAAAAGGCTACAGAGTAATCTATGATACAGCGCAGAACATCCTTTCTTCTCTTGAAAGGGAAAAATTCAGCCATTCAAACACAGGCGAACGAGAGAACGAAATTCTTGATTGCGATCTGCTTATTATTGATGATCTCGGTTCTGAATTTTCATCTCAATTCACCGTTGCGGCAGTATATAATATTGTTAACACAAGAATAAACCGTTCGAAACCCGTTATTATCAGCACAAACCTTACAAGCTCCGAACTTGAAGCAAAATATTCGCAGAGAGTAACCTCAAGAATTATCGGAAATTACGTTTCATTGCTTTTTGTAGGCGATGACATCAGACAGATAAAAAATGATTTTTAAGGAGAAATAAATGGATATCATTCAGCAACTCACCGCTCAGTTCAACCTCCAGACATGGCAGGTTGAAAACACAGTTAAACTTATCGACGAAGGCAACACTATCCCTTTCATTGCCCGATACAGAAAAGAGGCTCACGGCACACTTGACGATCAGGTTATCAGAGAGCTTTCCGAAAGACTTGAATACCTCAGAAATCTTGAAAAAAGAAGAGAAGAAGTAAGAAGTGCAATCGAAGCTCAGGAAAAACTTACGGATGAAATCGCTCAGGCGCTTGCCAAAGCAGCAACTCTTGCGGAAATCGAAGATATTTACAGACCGTTCAGACCCAAAAGAAAAACAAGGGCATCGGTCGCAAAAGAAAAAGGTCTTGAACCTCTTGCAAACGAAATATACGAACAGAAAGCAGACTCACTCTCCCCTATCGAGCTTGCCGCATCATATATAGATTCAGAAAAGGGCGTTGAAACGGCAGAGGATGCTCTCAAGGGTGCAATGGATATTATCGCTGAAAACATTTCAGACGATGCCGATATCCGCCGCAGACTCAGAAACCTCTTTACCGTTATAGGTGTTGTTACAACAACAGCCGCAGACAAGGATGCTGACAGCGTTTATACAATGTATTATGACTATTCCGAACCCGTCAACAAAATTGCGGGTCACAGAGTATTGGCTATTGACAGAGGCGAAAAAGAGAAATTCCTCAAAGTCAACGTATCAATCGATGCAGTCAAAGCAGCTAACGTAATCACAAGTGTCACTCTCAATCCGGACGGTTCACCCACAACCGAAACGGTTCGCGAAGCAGGTGAAGATGCATATAACCGTCTTATTTATCCCTCAATCGAGCGCGAAATCAGAAATATGCTTACCGAAACGGCAGCTGCAAGCGCAATCAAAGTTTTTGCATTGAACACAAAAGAACTTCTTCTCGCCCCTCCCGTCAAAGGTAAAGTTGTTATCGGTCTTGACCCTGGTTACAGAACGGGCTGTAAGGTTGCTGTTGTCGCACCCACCGGCAAGGTGCTTGATACGGGTGTAATTTACGTTACACATTCGGAAGCACAGCGCAACCAGGCAAAGGAACTTATTAAAAAGCTTATTGCTAAACATAACGTAAACTGCATTTCAATCGGCAACGGCACCGCTTCAAAAGAAACAGAAATATTTGCCGCAGAAGTACTTCGTGAAATCAAAGCAGACGTATCATATATGGTTGTAAGCGAAGCCGGTGCATCGGTTTATTCAGCTTCAAAACTTGCTGCCGCAGAATTTCCGCAGTATGACGTTTCGCTCAGAAGCGCCGTATCTATTGCGCGCCGTTTGCAGGATCCTCTTGCAGAACTTGTAAAAATCGATCCAAAAGCCATAGGTGTCGGTCAATATCAGCATGATATGCCTCCCAAAGAACTTGACGCCGCACTTGACGGCGTTATTGAAGATGCCGTTAACTCCGTCGGCGTTGACCTTAACACAGCATCAGCTCCCCTTCTTTCAAGAGTTTCAGGTATTAATTCAACCGTCGCAAAAAACATTGTTGAATTCAGAGATGAAAACGGCGAATTCAAAGAACGTTCACAGCTCAAAAAAGTTCCCAAACTCGGTGCGAAGGCATTTGAACAGTGCGCAGGCTTCCTGAGAGTTCCCGAAAGCAAAAACGTTCTTGACAATACGGGCGTTCACCCTGAAAGCTATTCAGCCGCAAAAGAACTTCTCAAGCTTTGCGGATATTCTCTTGACGATATCGGAACAGATGCAATCGCTGAAATCAAAGGCAAGGTTGAACTTCTCGGCGAAGAAACCGTTGCGGAAAAACTCGGAATAGGTGTTCCGACCCTCAAAGATATTATAAAAGAACTTATTCAGCCTGCAAGAGACCCGAGAGATGAACTTCCCCCTCCGATGCTCAGAACAGACGTTATGGATATGAGCGACCTTGTCCCCGGCATGGAGCTTAAAGGCACAGTCAGAAACGTTACCGATTTCGGTGCATTTATTGATATCGGTGTTCATCAGGACGGACTTGTACACATTTCGCAGATAACAAATAAATTCATCAAACATCCTTCGGAAGTTCTCAAGGTTGGTCAGGTTGTTACCGTTTGGGTAATCGCGGTTGACGTTGCAAAAAAGAGAATTTCCCTCACTATGAAGGAACCCAAAAAGCAGGAGAACAACTAAATGGCAGATAAATTCAGACAAGACTTAACAAAAGGAAGTGTCGGAAAACAGCTGGTAAAATTTTCAATTCCTTTTTTGCTTTCCAATCTTCTTCAGGCATTTTATTCAGTTGCCGATATGATAATCGTCGGCAAACTCGGCGATGAACACGGTTACGGTCTAGCGGGTGTAAATATAGGAAGCCAGATTAATATTCTCGTTACGGGTGCGGCATTCGGTCTTGCGGTAGGCGGAACGGTTCTGATCGCCCAATATGCAGGCGCAAAAAAGTTTGACGACCAAAGAAAAACCATAGGAACACTGTTCACCACATATATGATTCTCAGCGTTGTGTTTACGGTTGCTATGCTGCTACTCAACAACACCCTCCTTGATTTATTGAACACCCCCAAAGGCGAAACTTTCAGAGAAGCAAAAAATTACTATAATATCTGTATGTCAGGTATGGTATTTATGTTTGCTTATAACGTAATCAGTGCAATACTCAGGGGTATGGGCGATTCAAAAAGACCGCTTTATTTTGTGCTTATCGCTGCAATAGTAAATATTATCGGCGATATAGTGCTTGTCGGTCCTTTCAAAATGGGTGCGGCAGGTGCAGCCTACGCTACAGTAGGTGCTCAGGGATTGAGTGTTGTTCTTTCACTCGTCTATCTTTTCAGTAATCATTTCTTTGACGGATTCCGCAAAAGCGATTTCAAAATTGATAAAGAAAAGCTCAAAATGCTTCTTAAAATCGGTTTACCTTCATCGGTTCAGCAGATTGTTGTTTCGTTCTCTTTCCTGACACTTACCAGCCTTATAAACTCGTTTGACGTTGAAAATGCCGTTATTTACTCAAACTGCCAGGGAATCGGCGGTAAAGTCAATTCATTTGCCGTTCTGCCCTCTCTTGCAATGAGCAGTGCCGTTTCATCTATGGCAGGTCAGAATATCGGCGCAGGTGAAACTGAAAGAGCAAAGAAAACAATGACAACGGGTATGTGGATCGCCTTTGCAATATCGCTTGTTGTATTTGTTATTGTTCAAGCATTCCCGGAAACAATACTTATGCTGTTTACGGATAACCGTGAAGTTATTAACGTAGGCAAAGAATATATGAGATTCATTGCGCTTGATTATCTTTTTGTTCCGTTCTTATTCTGTATGAACGGTCTTGCAATCGGTGCAGGATACACAAACTTTGCTCTTTTCAACGCCTGCTTCAGCTCTATTTTAGTAAGAGTTCCGTTCGCATATCTCGTCGTTTACTTCACAGATCTCGGCTTTAACGGAATCGGTCTTGCAACAGGTATTGCATCCGTTGCTTCAATTATTGTAGGTGTTATTTTTGTTATGAGCGGCAAATGGAAAAAGCCTAAAATCAAGATATAATCATATTGACAAATTTATTATTAAATGATAATATTTAAAGGTAAATTATAAAGATTGTTTGTGACTGACGGAATAATGCAGAGCACTGCAAAGGAGCAAATAATCCATATTTATGCCGACCGTCTGGGCAGTCTTATCCGAAGATAGGACTGCCTTATTTTTTTGAAAGGATGAGAAAAATGGGTATTTATGAAATCAACAACATCGGCGAGCTTATCAAAGACAACACCTACGTAGGCAGAGGTATTGTTATCGGTAAGAGTGCAGACGGCAAAAAAGCCGTTACAGCTTATTTTATTATGGGCAGAAGCGAAAACAGCAGAAACAGAGTGTTTATTAAAGAGGGCGACGAAATCATCATTCACCCCTTCGATGCATCAAAAGTTGAAGACCCTTCGCTTATTATTTATGCACCCGTAAGACAGATCAACAACAACCTTATCGTTACAAACGGTGACCAGACAGACACAGTTTATGATTTCATCAAAGACGGCAAAACCTTTGAGCAGGCACTTGAAACAAGAGAGTTTGAGCCTGACAGCCCCAATTTCACACCCCGTATCAGCGGTATGATAACCTTTGCAGGCAATGATTTCACATACAAGATGAGTATTCTTAAGAGCGCTGATGAAAACGGTTCAGCTTGCAACAGATATACGTTCAACTATTCACCTCTTGCAGGTCTCGGTCATTTTATCCACACATATAATCACGACGGTAACCCCATCCCTACATTCACGGGCGAACCTGAAAGAGTTGCCATTCCCGATGATATTGATGAATTTACAAATCTTCTTTGGGATAACCTCAATGAACAGAACAAAATCTCTCTCTATGTTCGTTATATCGACCTTGAAAGCGGCGAATACGACAGCAGAATGATCAATAAGAATAAATAAGGAGAAAAATATGAAAGAGTTTGAACTTAAATACGGTTGTAACCCCAATCAGAAGCCTGCTAAAATCTATATGGCAGACGGTACCGAGCTTCCCATTGAAATTCTCAGCGGCAGACCCGGTTATATCAACTTCCTTGATGCATTCAACAGCTGGCAGCTTGTAAAAGAGCTTAAAGAAGCTCTCGGTATGCCTGCCGCAACATCATTCAAGCACGTCAGCCCCACGTCAGCTGCAGTCGGCATTAAAATGAGCGACACTCTCAAGAAAGCTTGCTTCGTTGACGATATCGAAGGACTTGACGATTCCCCCCTTGCAACCGCATACGCAAGAGCAAGAGGCACAGACAGAATGAGTTCATTCGGCGATTGGATTGCCCTTTCGGATATTTGTGACGTTACAACAGCCAAGCTTATTAAAAGAGAGGTTTCAGACGGCGTTATTGCTCCCGGTTATGAACCCGAAGCACTTGAGATTCTCAAGAGCAAGAGAAACGGCAACTACAACATCGTAAAAATCGACCCTGATTTCGTTCCCGCACCCGTTGAAACAAAGCAGGTTTACGGCATAACTTTCGAGCAAGGCAGAAACAACTTTGAAATCAACAATGCACTTCTTGAGAATATTGTTACCGCTAACAAAGAAATGCCTGACAGTGCAAAGCGTGACCTTATAATCTCACTCATCACTCTCAAATACACACAGTCAAACTCGGTTTGCTACGCAGTTGACGGCCAGGCAATCGGCGTTGGTGCAGGTCAGCAGTCAAGAATCCACTGCACAAGACTTGCAGGCAACAAAGCTGATATCTGGCATCTCAGACAGCATGAAAAAGTGCTTAATCTCCCCTTCCTCGATACAGTCGGCAGACCTGACAGAGATAACACTATTGACGTTTATATTTCAGATGAATATGAAGACGTTCTTGCAGACGGCGTTTGGCAGACTCTTTTCTCAGAGAAACCCGAACCCTTCACAAAAGCTGAGCAGAAAGCATACCTTGCAACAATCAAAGGTGTTGCTCTCGGCAGCGATGCATTCTTCCCCTTCGGCGATAACATTGAAAGAGCTTCAAAGAGCGGTGTAACATACATCGCTGAACCCGGCGGTTCTATCCGTGACGATAACGTTATAGCAGCTTGTGACAAGCACGGAATGGTTATGTGCTTCACAGGAATGAGACTTTTCCATCATTGATATTAAAAATCAGCTCGCAGATTTGTTTCTGCGGGCTGATTTTTTTAAAGAATTATATCGTTAATTGAGCGCTTCGGAACGTAATGAACGCCGCTTTCATCTCTGTAATATGCGGTTGATCCGTTTTCAGGAACATCGACGATTTTAACTGTTTCTTTTGGCTTACCCAAAGCAATAACAAGTTCAATCGAATATCTGTTAAGATCTATTTCAAATTCTTCAGCAAGTTTATCACGTTTGATACTGCCAAACATACATCCGCCGTATCCCTTTTCGGTTGCAGCAAGAAGAACGGTTTGTGCCGCAATGCCAACGTCAATAGGCTTGCTGTTGCTTATTGAATTATCACATAATATTATAATGTATGCAGAAGGTCTTTCTCCCTCTTCGGGACCTTTCCATTCTTTCAGAAGACCAGCCCATGCAAGGCAATCATAGACTTTTTTGTTATTCTCTTTATCGTTAACAAGCTTGTATTTCAAAACCTGAAAATTAACCGATGCCGCTGTGTTTCTTGCGCAATCAATCAAATCAATTAAAGTATCATATTCTATCTCTTCATTTTCATAAAACCTTCTGTATGAACGGTTCATTAAAACAAGGTCTTTGAGCATTTTTTGTTTCCTCTTTTCATATTATTAGTCAAATTATATTACAGCTTCACTTGAATTTCAACATTAAAAATGTAAAAAATGCAAATTGTACAAAACGTATTATACATTATGTATTTTGAAGCCTTGCTTTTATGTAAATTATTTTAATTTTTTATATAATTTTATATTAATCTCAAAAATATTATTGCAATA
>JAZSBC010000064.1:0-2616 GCA_045602245.1 Acutalibacteraceae bacterium
AAGGCGGAATAATGTATTTTTTCAACAGCAGTGCCAATCTCTCCTCCTGGGGTGAAGATATTGATATTACCGTTCTGTATCACAGCGAAACCACTGCTCAAGTAATTATAAAATCAAAGTGTACGTTGCCTACTCAGGTTATTGATTGGGGCAAGAACAAGGCGAATGTTGAAAAGATTTATAACTATCTGACATCAAGACTTGCTTACACCCCGCCCCTCAACAACGCACAATCTCAACAGGCAACAGCAGTAAGATTCTGCACAAAATGCGGTGCCAGGCTTGATGCTGCCGCAAATTTCTGCTATGCGTGCGGCGCTCAAGTGATTTGAGTTTTGATTTGTCATTTTGAAGGTGCTTTGCTTTTATATTTTAATCACTGTATATATAGTATATTCTCTGCATCCAAAACTTCTGTTTCCGTATCTGTACTTTAATATACCCTAACAATGGTTTGATTGATTCTGCAGATTTTTATATTATTTACACTTTAGCAGATATATTGCTCTTTTTCGACATTTAATAAAAAATTACCGTCCGATACATACTGTATCGGACGGCTCTGTTTTTAAATGATTTTCCATGCCCGGTTTTCAGATAATTGTTAAACCGAATCTGATTCCAACAATATTACGCTTGATTTGTGAACGGGTTTCCTTTTCCCGTACAGCTGTTCTTACGGTCTGTAATGAAGGTAAATAATTCTGCCTGCATCGTCAATTCTCCAGAAATAGGCAATCGCTTTTCTGTAGATATAATTAAGCTTTGATTTCAGAGTTTTAAGCCTGAAGTTGAATTTTCTCGGCTCAACAGTATCATAAAGCTGTGTGGCGCATTTGCATTCGCAATCGGTTTTGATTTGTGTTGCAGCAAGGATAAACAAATTTTTATCGCAAGGCAGTCTGATTGATTTCGCACCTTTTGTTTCTATTTCATATTTAAAGAAGAAGAGCTGATGCGCATAATCATCGCCTTTTGCGGAGTGCGTATGAGTGCATTCCCAACCCAGAACGTCGGTCTTGATTTTTGCCGTACGCTTCATGCCGTATAAATCCCAGGCGAAGGGTCTTTCCTCAATGTCGCTGACCTTGATTTTAACGGGTTTACCGTTAACACCGAAGGTGTATTCTTTATCGCCGTCAAGACTTGCGCAAAGAATAACAAGCTTGTTGTAACTGTCGTCAAGAGTGAGTGTCTGTCCGTCGGCAAGCAGGGAATCGCATTTGCCTTTATTTATGGCAAAATCAACACCGCCGCTTGTGATAACATCGGGGACAAGTTCTGCGGGAATTGTATAGTTTTTGCCGTAAATACCGTTGCCCGAACGTGACTCATTAGAGGAAAAAGCCCTGGTGTTAAGCGGAAGTTCAACAGATAAACAAGGAGCAGGTTTTGTTTTTTGGTCAAAAGATGTGAGAGTTAAAGCGTAGCTCTTTATCTCGTAAGGGTTAATATCAAAAACAAGCGAACCGTCTTTTACTGTTGCATCACCGATATGTTCTTCCGAAGCAAAAATTTCTCGGGCGGAAACAATGCCGTTGCCAAGCGTTAACTTCACATTTTTATGAGCTTTGTTACAGCCTTCGTTTACTCTTACAATAATTTCATTCGTGTTTTCAGCTTTCTTGATTGCACGGATGATAACTTCGTTGTCAGAAATATCCGCAAAACTGTAACGTGCGCCAAGACAGCCTGTATGCTTATCGGTAACAAAAGCTGCCATTGGTGCGCTGAATTCACGTGCGGCTGCCTGCACTCTTATAATATCATCACCTTTATGAGCGCAGATTGCATAACCGTAACGGTTAAGACCGAGATCCATCATGCTCTGAACGGAAGCGGGTCTTGAGTTATTGAGAGGTGTGAGTATAACGGTCATTCTCAGAATGTTATCCGCAAATTTATCCCAGCCGTATTTGCAGTCGCTTAAAACGGAAACGCCGAATTCTCCGCTTTTATCGGTCAGGTCGACCCATTTCTGTGCAGGAACTTCATAAATCTCAGGCTTTGCGTTGCCTCGTTTTATAGCTCCGAGACCCAGGTCAAAGGTTGCTTCGTCATTTGAGCAGGCAAAACTGAAAACGTTTTTGCAAAGCGTTCTCTGATTATTCCAATCAAATTCACACTTCACTTCAACCATATCCGAGCCTGCCGACAGCGAGATGTTATTTGTAAAAACGGAATCGTCGCATTGCTGAACAACCTGAATTGTGCATTTTGCAGGACCTTCTTCGATTATCTGTGACTTAACAAGTTTTGCAATTCTGTTGTGATTTCTTATTGATTGCTCATATCTGATTTCCCACGCAGGATAAAACCAACCGCCTGCGTAATTATCGAAAATACCGAGAACGATGGGTTCTTTGAGCAGCTCTTTGCCGATTTCTTTATCGTGTATTGAGCCGATATCACCGTTTTCGTTAAGAGTAACTTTATAACGCCTGTTTTCGAGAGATTTTTCGGAAACTCTGAGTTCTGTTTTGATTGCAGAAGGCATATCGCTTGCAGCAACATCAAAAACGCAATATGAATGCGGCGGCATATCGGCAACAAAAGCAATTGCCGTTTTGCCGTTGCTGATTGCTGAAATCTGTGACGGAACTTCATTTCCGTCAT
>JAZSBC010000065.1:0-2012 GCA_045602245.1 Acutalibacteraceae bacterium
TAAGACCGCTTGGCCTCCGACTTGCTTGTTCCGCTTGCAGGATTCCACCCAGCGGTGAACATCTTTCCGTCAACACTGTCCATTGCACCAACAACAGGTGACCAGCCTGCAAAAACATAACCCTGTTTTGACGGCGCTTCGGGAGCTGTTATTTTTTTGCCGTATTCAACAGCAAACGATTTGTTGGTTGAGCCGTCTGCCCATACGCCGCCGTTTGCATCAAACACTGCATCATAGCTGTTGACAGACCATACTGCAATAAACTCAAGATTTTCAGCCGGCATAACCTCGGGAATTGAGGGCACCCATTCAACAAAGGTGTAGCCTGTTTTAACGGGGTCAGATGGTGCGGTTACCGCCGCGCCTTCTTTAACTGTTGTTACGTTTGCAACTCCGTCTGAAATCCAGCTGATACTGAATTCTGCAGGTGTAACCGTTACCTTGCAGGTTGCGGCAAAGCCACCATCTGCCGTTGTTACGGTGATTGTTGCTTCACCAACGTTAACTGCGGTTACAAGACCGTTTTTATCAACCTTTGCAATCACTGAATTATCAGATTTCCAGCTGACGGATTTATCTGTTGCGTTTTCAGGCAAAACGTTTGCGGTTAACTGATATGTATTCTTTTTAACGATTTCAATTTCTGTTTCGTTTAACTCAACACCCGTAACAGCCTGATTGCCGCAATATCTGAATTCGTAGCCGTTTGCCTGTGCATATTCCTTTACATAGCCATCTTCACTGTCGGAGCAGATATAAGCCGCACCCGAGCCAAGAAGATTTGCGCCGATTTCAGTTACGGTTGGCGGAATATGAATATATCCGAGAGCAGTGCCTGCAAAAGCTTCGCTGCCGATTGATTTTACGTTTTCAGAAATTTCGGTTTCTGCAAGTGATGCACAGTTTTTGAAAGCGGCGTCGCCGTAGCTTGTAACGCTCTCTGCCGAATTGACCTCGGCAAGATTTTCACAGCCGTTGAGTGCATTTGCGGAAATATTTGTTATACCGTAGGTTACGGTTGCTTTCTTGATTTCGTCAAGATAATCTGCCCAGGGAGCTTTGCCCTCTTCAAAATCAGGCATTGCACCTTTGCCGAGAATCAAAAGCTCGCCGTCTGCATAAAGAACCCAGCGCACGTTGCTTTCACAGTTACCGTAAGCAAGAATCTCACGCTCTGCGGTATGCTCGGCACAAAGTCTGAATTCAATGCCGTTTGCTTCGGCATAAGTTTTTGCATAGCAGTTTTCTGTTGCGGAGCAGATATATGCACCGTCCGCAACGGCACTCTCACCTATCGCTTCAACAGAAGCAGGAATATGAACGTATTCAAGGGCAGCGCACATAAAGAACGTGCCGTCTGCAACAGCCTTGACTCCGTCGGGCACGGCAACGCCATTAAGATTATCGGCGTTGTAAAATGCACCTGCATCAATTTCAGTTACGGTTGAGGGAATTATGTATTCTTCTGCGGTGTTGCCTGCAGGATAGAAAATAAGCTGTGTCTGATTTTTATTGAGGAGCGCACCGTATGCATCGTTTGAATAATCCGCACTGTTCTCTGAAACAACAACGTTTTCAAGACCGCAGTTAAAGAACGCCCCGTCAAGCGAAGCAACGCTTTCAGGGATATAAACGGTTCTGAGGTCAGCACAGTTTTCAAATGCATACCCCGCAACAGTCTGAACCGTTTCGGGAATATCGTAACTATCGCTTACGTTGCCGCTCGGATACTTGATAAGTTCTGTTTTCGCCTTATTGAAAAGAACACCGTTTTCATCGGCTGAATAATTTGCGTTAAGGGAATCAACGTCAATGTCCGTAAGCTGCGAACACCAACCAAAGGCATCCGCACCGATTGAAGTTACCGACGCAGGAATAACAACGGTTTTAAGACCGCTGTAATAAAATGCACGGTTGCCCACGGTTGCAAGCGAAGCAGGCAGGTCGATTTCTTCAAGCTTCTCGCAGTCACGGAAAGCATTGTTGCCGATTTCTGTCAAAGCATCGGGAAG
>JAZSBC010000066.1:0-11309 GCA_045602245.1 Acutalibacteraceae bacterium
CTGCACGTGCAACACGCTGTGCATAGTATTTTTCAAGGCTTGCTTTAGCCTGTTCGTATTTTTCGTCATTAAGTGCGCCGTAGTGCCACTTATAGTCGCCTTCCATATAGTCAACGCCTGCACCCTTGATAGTGTCGGCAATGATCATAACGGGCTTATCCTTAACTGCAAGAGCAGCGTCGATTGCCTCTGAAAGAGCGTTCATATTGTGGCCGTCAACGTTGATAACTTCGAAGCCGAATGCTGCCCACTTGTCTGCAAGGGGTTCAAGCTTCATAACTTCTTCTGTGGGGCCGTCGATCATACACTTGTTACGGTCAACAAAAGCAATGAGGTTATCTGCCTTGAAATGAGCGGCAGCCATACCTGCTTCCCAGTTTGAGCCTTCGTCGCATTCGCCGTCGCCGAGGATACAATAAGTCATATAATCCTTGCCGAGAACTTTTGCTGCAAGAGCGGTACCGAGAGCGATTGAGAGACCGTGACCGAGTGAGCCTGTTGAAGCGTCGATGCCCTTAACCTTGTTTGAGTCAAGGTGAATACCCATTGTTGAATTGCTGAGGTTGAAGGTCTTGAGCTTTTCGGGATCATCAAAACCAACGTGGCAAACAAGGCTTGCAAGAGCAACGCCTGCGTGACCCTTACTGAGAATGAAGCGATCTCTGTCTTCCCACTGGGGGTTAGCAACGTCATACTTCATATACTTGTAATAGAGAATGGTGAGCATATCCATAACACTCATACCGCCGCCGATATGTGCGCTGCCTGCCCAATAAGTGGTGTCGAGGCAAAGCTTGCGGAGTTCGTGAGCCTGTTTTTCGAGCTCAAGCCATTCCTGCTTGGTTAATGCCATGAGAAATTCCTCCTTAATTATAACTAAGCGGTCAGCCGCTTTTATTTTGTGAAGTGAAGAGTTAAAAATGAAGAGTGAAAAGTTTCGGAAGGGCTCTGCCCTTACCCGAATATATAATGGGTACGGGTGAAACCCGTCATTAACTATTCACTTTTCACTGTTCACTATTCATTTAACTCAACCGAGTTCGGGATGATTCTTGCGAACAGCCTTGAATGCATCTTCCGCAACTTCGATTGTGTGTTTGATATCTTCATCGCTGAGCGAAGCATTGATGAAGTGGTTGTGGTGGTTGGTCATATAAACGCCTCTCTTGACAACCTCTGCAATCCACTCCTGATGAAGCATAAGTGAATCGTCATCCTTAAGCATAAGGTAGAAGAGTGCGGGTTCACCTGTTACGCTGAGGTTGAAGCCGTTATTTGCAGCTGCAGCCTTAAGACCGTCGGTAAGCATTGTACCCTTTTCAAGACAAATCTTGGGAAGGTCAATAGCCTTCATCTTGTTGATACAAGCGATAGCTGCCGCAAAGGGAACTGCGCTCATCCAATAGCTGCCTGTGTATGAAAGGCCGCTGATTGAACTCTTGAGCCAATCCTTACCGCAGAGAGCAGATACGTTCCAGCCGTTTGCAAGAGCTTTACAGAAGCAGATAAGGTCGGCTTCAATGCCGTAGAAATGGTCTGAACCTGCAAGGTCAAGTCTGAAGCCGCAGCGAACGTCGTCAATGATAAGAACGATGCCCTTTTCCGTGCAAAGGTCACGAACCTTCTTCCAGTAGCCTTCTGCGGGAAGAACGTTGTCAACAAAATTGCCGTGCATATAGGGAGTTGAAATGAAAGCGGCGATTTCGCCTTCGTTTTCTTCAACAACTTTCTTAAGACCCTCAAAGTCGTTCCAGTCAACGTAGAGATTGTTCTTTACGTCTTCGGGAATAACACCGGGATAGTCAATCTTCTGGCACCAGGGAGCAACGCCGTGGTAATAGCCGTTAACGAAGATAATCTTTTTCTTATGAGTTGCCGCTCTCGCAGTCATAATAGCAGCAGTTGTTGTGTCGCCGCCGTTCTTTGCAAAGAAAGCCCAGTCTGCCGATGCAACGGTATCAACCATAAGCTCTGCAAACTCGATAATCTTTGTTGAGGGTGCGGTAACGCAGTTTTCAATCTTCATCTGCTCCATAACGGCAGCGTCAACGTCGGGGTCATTATAACCGAGAACGTTGGGACCGTATGCACACATATAGTCTATGTATTTGTTTCCGTCAACATCCCAGAAATATGTACCCTGAGCCTTCTGGCTGAAAAGAGGGTAAGCCGAAACGGGGATGCAGCAGCCTTCAGCAGGACCCTGATGGCCGTAAAGACCCGAAGGAATTACTTTAGCCGCTCTCTGGAAGAGTTCGGCACTCTTTGCGTGTGTGTTGATTTTCATGCTCATTTCTCTTCCTCCTTATGCAAGATACAGAGCAACTCTGTCAAGAATTCTGTTAAGGTTATCGAGCATTGAAATCATGCCCCTCATAACTATATCACCGCTGCCTACGCAGGCAATCGCATTGACTTTGCCGTCAAACAGGTCTCTTGCAAGCTCGATGCTTGAAAATTCCATAATTGCTCTGGGTGATTCGCAAGGTTTCTTGATGCCGAGAAGTCTGTGGTTTTTAACTCTGATTGTTGATGCGGGGCCGCCCTTGATGCTGAAAGCGATTTCGCCGTCTACCATATGGTCAGCCGAGAACTTGCCGATTTCATCATTGTTGCCGATCTGAGCAATAGCAACGGTGATGGTATAAAGCAGAAGTGAAGTGCTGATACGGAAGAAATCAGGGTCTTCGAGGTCTGCAGGGTCGGGTCTCATATATTTATTGAGGAGATCCGTAAGCTTTGTGAAATCGTTAAGCAGGAACTTGATATGCTGGAAGCCCTTTGAGGGAATGGGAGTAACCGTTCCGTCAATAAGTCCGTTGAACTTCTCGCATGAGCTGAAAGGAAGCTTAACATCACATTTTGCGCAGCCCTGTTCCATTCTGCACTTGCCGTTGTTAAAGGTCAAAGTAGCCTTAGGGCCGTCTTTAACGTCGAAGCCGATTGAAATGGGCTTTTTGTTGGTGAGGATACTCTGAGCCTCGGGAGCAAGCTCGCAGAGATTTTCGAGAGTACCCAGTACGCCGTACAAATTAATGTACGCCAAGGTTTTCTGGTCAATCATTTCGATTTCCTCCTTATCTTATTTAAAAGATTAAAGATATTCAATTTATTTTATCAAATATTTTTATATATGTCAACAAAATGTTAAAGAAACATTAAAAAATGTGCATATTGTTTGTCCAAAATGACAAAAACGATACCGAAGTTTTCTTCGATACCGCTATGTTTTTATTCTGCATTCGCAGCAAAATATTCAATCAGCTTTGCCGCATTTGCCGCTGCGATGGGCAGAAATTCGCCGTAATCCATATGCGACGAACCGTCTGCGCAGTCCGAAACAGCTCTCACAACGCCGAAAGGCACACCGTTTGAGAAGCACACCTGAGCGATGCTTGCACCCTCCATTTCACACACGATTGCGCCGAAATTTTCGGTTATGAATTTCTTCTTTTCTTCGCTTGCGATGAACTGGTCGCCCGATGCGATAACACCCTTCACAGCCTTAATGTTTTCAAGGGTTTCAACGCCTTTGATGAGGGTTTCAACAACCTTTTCATCGGCAGGAATATTGATGATATTCAGCCCCGAAATAAGACCAATGGGGTCACCCAGAGGAGAGGTATCCATATCGTGCTGAACAAGGCTTTCGGCAACGGCAATATCGCCGATTGCAAGCTTTGTGCTGAGACTTCCGCCAACACCCGTGTTGATGATTCTGTCGGGTGCGTACTTAAGAATCATCGTCTGCGTACACATCGCCGCCGCAACCTTGCCGATTCCGCATACAGCCGCCACGATTTCCTTGCCGTGAAGCGTGCCTTTAACGTATTCAACGCCGCCGATTTTTTCTGCGGTTTTATTTTCCATAAGCGATTTTATTGTTTCAACCTCTATGTGCATTGCGCCTATAATACCAATCATATCAACAACCTCCGATTGCAATTTACTGAATTATATCACAAAGCAGATAAATTTTCAACAACTGTAAATTTATGATGGATTTTTATAAAATTTTAAGAAAACCGAAACTCAAAACACTTGCCTAATTTGTATATATATGGTATGATATTATAAATATTAGAATGGAGTAGTATGATGGAAATTTTAATTGTTGCTCTTCTTGTTGCAGTTATAGTGCTTCTTGTTGTTCTTCTTATCCGTCAGGGTAAAGATAAAAACAGCGATATCAGCCATAAAATAGACACCGTTTCGGAGAAAACAACCGAGCTTTCACGCTCACTCGGCGCTGAATTCGAAAGAAACCGCAGAGAGAACACGGAAAGTCAGCATAATATGAGGCTTGAAACCTCTGCGAAGCTTTCGGAGATGAACGAAAAAATTGAGAATATCCGTATCAACAATCTTGAGCAGAGCGCAAAGCAGAGCAAGGCGCTGACCGAAGCCGTTGACCGTATGAGAGAAAGCAACGAAAAGAAGCTTGAAGAAATGCGTGTTACCGTTGACGAAAAGCTTACCTCAACGCTCACTCATAGGCTCGACAGCTCGTTCAAAACCGTTTCGGACAGACTCGAGAACGTTTATAAATCGCTCGGCGAAATGAAGGAGCTTTCAAACGGCGTTACAGCTAACGTTACCGCCCTCAACAAAGTGCTTACAAACGTTAAAGCAAGAGGCACCTGGGCAGAGGTTCAGCTCGGTGCAATTCTTGACCAGACAATTCCGGGTATGTACGAAACAAACTTCGTCTGCGTTGAAGGTTCGAAAGACAGAGTTGAATTTGCGGTTCATATTCCCTCAAACGAAGGCAAGCTCACCTATCTTCCCATTGACTCAAAATTCCCGATGGAAGATTATATCCGCCTTTGTGACGCCGCCGATGCGGCAGACCCCGAAGCCCTCGCCGCCGCAAGAAAAGCACTTGAAGCAAGAATTCTCGGCGAAGCAAAAACCATCACCAAATACATAAACGTACCGACCACAACCCCCTTTGCAATAATGTATCTTGCAACCGAAGGGCTTTATGCCGAAATCGCGTCGTCTCGCTCGGGCATCGCCGAAAAAATACAGAGCGAATACAACGTTATGATTGCAGGTCCGACAACGATAACAGCCCTGCTCAATTCGCTTTCGCTCGGCTTCAGAGCCGTTGCAATAAACGAAAAAGCAAACGAAGTCAGAATTCTGCTTGCCGCCGCAAAGGTGCAATACGACAAATTCGGCGTTGTTCTTCAGAAGGCAAGGCAGAAAATCGACGAAGCAGGAAAATCCCTTGACGAAGCGGGCAAGCGAAATGAAATTATCCGCAAAAAGCTTCGAAGCGTTGAAGAAATCGACGGCGTAAAAGCCGAAGAAATACTCAGTTTGGAAGAAAGTTCAGATATATAAGGAGGACATAACAATGAAAGACCCCAAGAAAATTCTCGCTCAGATGACCCTTGAAGAAAAAGCAGCTATCTGCGACGGTGCGGATTTCTGGCATCTCAAGGGAATGGAAAAGTACGGCTTCCCATCAATTATGGTCTGTGACGGCCCTCACGGACTCCGCAAAAAGGACTACAGCAAAAACGGTGACAGCCTTTCAAACAGTGTTCCCGCAATCAGTTATCCCACAGCGGCAACAACCGCATCATCATGGGATTCGGAGCTTCTCTATGAAATGGGCGTTGCTCTGGGCAAAAAGTGCCTTAAGGAAGAAGTCGGCGTGCTTCTCGGCCCCGGCATCAATATGAAGCGTTCTCCCCTTTGCGGCAGAAACTTCGAATATTTCTCGGAAGATCCCGTTCTTGCAGGCGAGCTTGCCGCAGGTTTCATCAACGGCGTTCAGTCAATGGGCGTAGGCACGTCGCTCAAGCATTTCTGTGCAAACAGCCAGGAAACACGCAGAATGACCTGCGATTCGGTTGTTGACGAAAGAGCACTCCGCGAAATTTATCTTACAGCATTTGAAATTGCCGTTAAAAAGGCTCAGCCCTGGACGGTAATGAACTCGTACAACAAAATAAACGGCTTCCACGGTTCGGAAAACAAACACACACAGCTTGACATTCTCCGCAAGGAATGGGGATTTGACGGCGTTGTTGTGAGCGACTGGGGTGCAGTTAACGACAGAGTTCTCGGTCTTCAGAACGGTAACGATCTTGAAATGCCCTCATCATCAGGTTCAGGCGCGAAGAAAATAGTTGAAGCTGTTCAGAACGGCACTCTCAGCGAAGAAGTTCTCAACGAAAGAGCGCTCAATATGCTCAATCTTATCAAAAAAGCAGTTGACGGCTCAAAAGAAAACTATCAGTATAACGATGCCGACGATCAGCCTTTCGCAAGAAAAGTTGCCGCAAACTCAATGGTTCTCCTTAAAAACAACGGCATTCTTCCTCTTAAAAAGAACAGCAAGATAGCTGTTATCGGCGAACTTGCAAGAACTCCCAGATATCAGGGCGCAGGTTCATCACACATCAACCCCACACAGCTTGACAACGCTCTTGACGAACTCAAAAAAATCGGTTTTGACGTTGAATTTGCTCAGGGCTACGAGCTTTCAAACAAAAAAGCAAAGAACAATGCAGGCCTTATCGCAAAAGCTGCGGAGCTTGCAAAGACTTGCGAAACCGCAGTTATCTTCATCGGTCTTACCGACGAATACGAAGCTGAAGGCTATGACAGAAGCCATATGAATCTTCCCGAAGCTCACGATAAGCTTGTTGAAGAAATCCTCAAGGTTAACAAAAATGCGGTTATCGTTCTTGCAGGCGGTTCACCCGTTGAAATGCCCTGGAATGATGACGTTGCTGCTATTCTCAACTCATATCTCGGCGGTCAGGCAGGTGCAGGCGCGGTTGCAGATATTCTTTCAGGTGCAGTTAACCCCAGCGGTAAGCTTCCTGAAACATATCCTATGGTTTATGCGGATACTCCCGCAGTCAACAACTTCCCCGGCAACCCTGCATCGGTTGAATACCGCGAAAGCGTTTATATCGGCTACAGATACTATGAAAAGGCTGATAAGGCAGTGCGCTACCCCTTCGGCTACGGTCTTTCATACACAACGTTCGGATATTCGGATATCAAACTCGACAAGGCTGAAATGAGTGAAAACGACACTCTTGCCGTTACCTGCAAAATCAAGAACACGGGCGACGTTGCAGGCTACGAAATCGCTCAGCTCTACGTTGCGGATAAAGAAAGTACAATCTACAGACCCGTTAAGGAACTCAAGGGCTTCAAGAAAATATGGCTTGAAGCAGGCGAAGAAAAAGAAGTTAAATTCCAGCTTTCAAAGAGAGCATTCGCTTTCTATAACGTAAACATCAACGACTGGTGCGTTGAAAGCGGCGAATTCGATATTCTTATCGGCGCATCAAGTGCAGATATCAGACTCAGCGCAACGGTTAACGTTACCGCTGCATCCGCAGATATCCCCGATTATTCAAAGGTTGCTCCCCTCTACTACTCAGGCGACGTTCAGAACGTTCCCGACGAGCAGTTCATCGCAGTTCTCGGCAGAGAGCTTCCTCCCTCAACCTATGACCCCAACAGAAAACTCGGTATCTGCGATACTTTCGAAAGCTGCAGCCATACAAAGAACGGCAAGCGCTTCTATAAGCTCCTCACTTCGGTTGTTCCTGCAGGCTTTGCTCAGGCAATCGCCATGCAGACTCCCTTCCGCGATTTCATCAGCATGAGCGGCGGTGTTATGAGCGAAGATATGGCGGACGGTCTTGTTAAATGGATCGCAGGCGAAAAAGGCGGTATCCGTAAGATTCTTAAGGGTATCCCCGGCGCAATCAAGGGCATCGGTCCTCTTATGAAAAATATTTAAGGTGAAAACAAATGAAAAATAAGAAGCTATTGCTTAAAGCGGCAAGCCTTATTCTCTGCGTTGCGCTGATTGTTTCCTGCATTCCGCTGACGGTAAGTGCGGACACGGCAAAAATACGCTTCGGAGTTATTTCGGATATTCATTATCTTGCTCCGTCGCTCAAGGGCAGCAACGAAGAATGGCTTGAATTCGTTAAAAACAAACATAAAGAATACACGGCGATTGATTCGCTTCTCGAAAATGCTCTCGACGGCGTTCTCCGCAACGCCGTTGAGAACGGTGAAAACTACGTGCTTATTCCGGGCGACTTAACCAAAGACGGCGAGCTTGAAAGCCACAAGGCTCTCGCCGAAAGGCTCGAAAGATTTGAGCTTGAAACAGGCATCCCCGTTTTGGTTGTTCCGGGCAACCACGATGTCAACAACAGCAACGCCGTCACCTTTGAAAACGGCTATAAAGAACCTGCGGAAAAGACTTCTCCCGAACAGTTCAGAGAAATCTATGCAGACCTCGGCTATGATATGGCGGACAGCTTCTTTGTTCCCGAAGAAGGCAAAAAAGGCGGTATGCTCTCTTATGCGGTAACGCTCGGCGGCTACAGACTTATCGCTATCGACAGCTGTATGTACAGCGAAGATAACGGCGCAGAGGGCAACGAGCATATAACCAACGGCAGAATTGCAGACGGCTTGCTTGAATGGATTGTTGACGAATGCGAAAAGGCAGAGGACAGCGGACTTACCGTTATCGGTATGCAGCACCACAACCTTGTTCCGCATCTTGATATTGAAGAAGCAACTCTCTGGAAATTCGTTGTTCAGGATTGGCTCAGGGTATCCGAAACTTATGCCGACGCAGGTATGCATTACGTTTTCACGGGTCATCTTCATTCAAACGACACCGTTTCACACGTTAACGATAACGGCGAAACCGTTTATGATATCCTCACCCCCTCTCTCACGGGTTTCCCCAACTATTACAAAATCGTTGATTTCACCTCAGACGGTGAAACAACAACAATGGATATGCAGACCCTTGACGTTGATAAGTATCAACCCGTTGTTGACGACGACGGAACAGTTTATGAAGCTCCGTTCAAGTTCACAAAATCATTCGGTATGACCTTCGGCGAAAACGGACTTGAAGGCTACGTTATGGGAGCTTTGAAAGGTCTTGTTGACGATGTTTTCGTTGATATTCAGAACGAAGGCGGTCTTCTCAATTATCTTAAGCTCCACAATCTTGACCTTGAGAAGATTATCGTTGATGCTCTCGGCACAAACGGTCTTGAAATCGGTTCCGTTGAAATTCTGACGGTAAGTTCGAATATTATGGGATTCATCGAAGACCTTGCAGGACAGATTGATGAGGTTTATATCAACAACCCCGAAGAAACTCTTGCAAAGGTTGAAGTTCTTATTCACAAGCTTCTCAGCTATGAAATCAGCGAATATCCCGCTGAAATGATTAATGAATACATAGGCTCAACCCACGAAGGCGGAGCAACTCTCAACGACCTTGCAACAGTTGTTTTCTACAGCTATTACGGCGGCGACGAGGACGTTTCCGACATTGAGTTTATAAACGACGTTATTGACAGGCTCGACAGCGGCGAGCTTGCTCAGAAAATTTTCAATCTTCTGCGCGAAGTTCTTGTAACAGACCTTGTTCAGAACGAGCTTCTTGCAAATCTTGATTTCAACCCCGGCGAGCTTTTCCCCGAAGGCAATATTTTCCGCATTCTCGGTCTTGTTCTTCAAGGCAGCGTTGAAGCTCTTCTCGGCGGCGACAACAGCTTTATAAATCTTGTCAATTCCGTTCTTTCAATTCCCGTTATCCCCGAGGAATACAGCTCTGTTGATGCAATTATCGACCATCTTATGGGCGAATACATAACTCAGAGCCAGTATGAAGCCTGGGGCTTCACGATGAAGTGGATGCTCAGCTCATTCCTCTTTGATAATTCACCCGAAGAAAAGGCGGACAGCGTTGCAACAATCACCTACAGCGGCCCCGTTGAGGTTGAGGCAACTCAGGATAACTACCGCCTGCCGTCACACGTTGCGGTATCTCTCGGCGAAGATTCTTCAAAGGAAATCAGCATCACCTGGCTCACAAAATACAGCGTAACGGGAACAGATATTGAAATCGTTCCTTACAGCACAAATCCCGATTTTGACGGCAGACCCGATACGGGCAGCGGCATTACGGCGACAAACGAAAGCATTGTCAAAGCTTATCCCGGCGCAGACATCGGCCTTCTTGTCACTCTTCTGCCGTATGAAAGAGAATACACGAAGCACACAATAAAGCTCACAAATCTTGAACCGGGAACAAAATACAGCTACCGCATAGGCGACGCTGAGCTTGGCTGGTGGAGCGAAACGGGAACAATCACAACCGCCGAGGGCGGCGACGAAGCGTTCACGTTCTTCTACGTTACCGACCCGCAGGCGCAGAGAAAAGACCAGTATGCACGCTTCGGCGAAGTTATTGATACTGCCTATGAGCTTTATCCCGACAGCAGATTCATTGTTTCGGCAGGCGATCAGGTTGACGCGGGCGGAAACGTTAAGCACTGGAATTACTTCCTCAATTCAACGGATTCTCTTCTCAGCCTTCCTCTTATGCCCACAACGGGCAACCACGAGGATGAAGGCGCTGTGATTACCGAAAACTTCGTTCTTCCCGATATTCCCGAGCAGAATCTTGACAGCGGCGTTTATTATTCATATGATTATAACGGCGTTCATTTCACCGTTCTCAACACAAACGACGATGAAGACGACAAGCTCGGCGAGGCACAGCTTAACTGGATGGTTAACGATATCAAGTCAAGCGACGCAAAGTGGAAGATAGTTGTTCTTCACAAAGCGCCCTATTCAAACGGCTCGCATTACGATGACGGCGAGGTTGAAGGAATAAGAAGCCAGCTGAGCGCACTTCTCCCCTATCTCGGCGTTGATATGGTGCTTCAGGGTCACGACCACGTTTATCTGAGAACCGACGTTCTTAACGGAAACGTTGTTATGCCCACAAAAACGGTTACAAAAACATATAACGGTCAGGATTACGTTGCAAAATATAATCCCAAAGGCACGGTTTATTCAATCTGCGGCACGTCGGGCGTTAAGGTTTATCATACCAAGGATGCCGCCGCAACAGACGAAAAGTTCCCAAGAGCGGAAGCAATCGTTGACGTTGAAAACTCAATGTTCTCGGCAATCACCGTTGACGGCGATACACTCTATTACAACGCATATCAGGTTGACGGCGGCGAAGCCGAAAGAGTTGACAGCTTTGCAATAGAAAAAACTGATAATGATTCGCCGAGCGATAAGGTCGGCATTGATGCAGTGGATAATCTGCTCATAAGCTTCCTTTCAAAGCTCAACATAAAGTTCACCTGGAAGCCTTTCAACTTCCTCTTCGGAATTATCGGCAACATAATGAAATACATCCGTACTATCGTCTGATAAAACAGCAAAAAGCGGCTTGCATATGCAAGCCTTTTTTCTTGTTTATATCA
>JAZSBC010000067.1:0-3668 GCA_045602245.1 Acutalibacteraceae bacterium
CACCGACTACGCAGGAAACAAACACAACTGACGTTTCTTCAACGCTAACAAGCGCAGCAACGCTTGCCGAAAGAAGCACAAAGCCTGTTACAACGGCAAAGCCCACAACAACAAAGGCTCACACAACCCAAAAGCCGATTACCACGCAAAGAGAAACCACAACAAAACAGGAAACAACAACGCAGAGGGTAACAACAACCGTTCCCGCAACCCGACCCACTACCGTGCCGACAACGGTGCCGACCACTCAGGCGGCGGCAACGATGACCGTTGATATTATTGATATGGACGGATCGGTTATTGAAACGCTTTCGTTCTCTGTTCCTGCAGGCACAACTCTCACAAAAGCTTACATAATCGACAATGTTCGCACAAAGAATTACGAACCGATGGCAGGCGTTTACGGCAGCGACGTCGGAACCGTTGCTCAATCGGGTCAGACATATCACTTTGAAGCTGAGCTTTAAGCTCTGAACTTAACCGACAAGGAGGTTATATAATGAAAAAAGCGTTATCCTTATTTCTTGCATTCGTTATGATTTTCGGTTCGTTTGCAGGGGCATCAAACGTTATTGCCACGGCAACAACCGAAACAAGCGAAGATAACGGATTTGTTTATACCGTGGAAAACGGCTATGCAATAATCACAGACTACACCAACACAGAGTTTACGGGTCAGATTGAAATACCCGAAACCATTGACGGCTATACCGTAAAAAAAATCGGCAGGGAAGCTTTCAGGGGCAGTCTTTGCACGTCTGTCAGCATCCCCTCAACCGTAACGGAAATTCACCCTGAAGCCTTTGCTTACGATATGCCGAACATTGAAGCATATTACGGTGCAAGCTCCGTATACAATACCAAAGACGGCATTTTGTATCAGAACATTTACGGCTACAATATGCTTTTTGCTTATCCCAAAAACGCACCCGAAAAAACCTTCAAAATCAACGGCGGTCTGGTTATGGGCGTCAGTGCATTTGCGTTTTGCGAAGCTGATAATCTTGAAGAATTCGCAATTACGGGTATTCAGTATACGGGAATTGATAACTACGCTTTCTACGGCGCAAAAAATCTTAAAAAGATAACGGTTCAAAACTGCATCGCCATCGGCGAAAAGGCATTTGCAAACTGCGAAAAGCTTGACGATGTCGGCATTGAGATTGACCAGATGCTTATGCTTTTCGGCTCCGATGCCTTTGAAAACACCGCTTTCACAAACGATTTGTCAAACTACGATATAGACGGCGTTCTCTATTACAACAATTATCTCGTCACCTCTCTGCCCGAATATGACCGCGAATATTACGCAATCAAAGACGGCACAATCGCTGTTGCGGGCGGCGCATTCGATTGGGATTCGCTTGAAGAGGTTTCTATCCCGAGCAGTGTTTTCAGTATGCCCGTCAACCCGTTCTACCGCTGTGCAAATCTCAAAACTTTTGACGTTGGCAATACAGGCATATTAAAAACGGATGCTTACGGCGTGCTGATGTTCGGCAACACGGCTGTCAGCTATCCCAACGGCAAATTCCTGACCTGCTACGTTTTTAATCAGGTAAACGAGGTTGCTTCTTACGCATTCTACGGCAGCCCCGTCAGAAATTTCTACGTTCCGACCGAGGTTGAACTCGGCAACTACGCTCTCGGCGGCGACAGCGTAACCGATATTCACTATCAGGGCGAAATCGGTAATTGGAATTCGGTCAATCACCTTGACCCCGGCTACGGCGATTTGCCCAATGCGGCTCATTCAGCCAACGTCAGATACGGTTCTTATTCCGACGAGCCTCATACCGTTCTCACAAAAACAGACGTGAAAGCAACCTGCACCTGCGGCTATGAAGCCGAATTTGAAAAGACCAACGGCGAATATTCCGAAAACGGCTTCACCTACAGAATCGTTGACGGCAAGGCGGAAATCGTGACCTGCCCCTCGTTTGTGACAGGCGACCTTGCTATCCCCGAAATCATCGGCGGCTTTGTTGTTTCGTCAATTGCAGACGGTGCCTTTGACCTTTGCAAATGCACAAGCGTTCATATTCCCTCAACGGTTGAAAACATCGACAGCGGCTCGGGTCTCGGAGATATAGGCACGCTCAACACAATCTACGTTGCATCTGCCAACGCAAATTACAGCTCGTTTGAGGGCGTTCTTTATAACAAAGACCTGTCCGTTCTTCTTGTTTATCCCAACGCAAAGACCGCCACTGAATTTGTTGTTCCCGTTTCCGTTGAAACAATCGTTTCAAGAGCTTTCTCGGGTAACTACTATCTTAAAAATCTTTCAATTATCGAAAACCTGAAAACAATTGAGGCTGACGCTTTCAGCAGTTGCAGCAAGCTTGAAACGCTTAAAATCTTAACCGACGTTGAATATATCGGTGACCGCGCTTTCCGTTATTGCTACAGACTTCAGGACGTTGAGCTTAACAGCGGCATAGGCTATATCGGCAAGGACGTTTTCCAGTATACAAGACTGGTCGAAAACGATGCGAGCTATAATGATACAAAACTTATTATCCGCAACGGTTGTTTGCTTGCATCAAAAGATGTCGGCGGCAACGGATTTATGATTCCCGAAGGTGTAACCGTTATTGCGGAAGACGTATTCAAGTGGAAAAACATTGAATCGGTTGAGCTTCCCGCAAGCCTTGTAACCGTTGGCGACGGCGCTTTCAACGGCTGTCCGAAGCTTGAAGAATTCTACGTGGTCTCAGGTAACAAGCATTTCAGCACCGACGAATACGGTGCACTCTATAAAGATAAGACCAAACTTGTTGCTTACCCTGCAGGCAACAGACAGGCTTGCTTTGTTGTGCCTGACGGCGTAACCGAAATCGCTCCCTATGCGCTCGATTTCAACGATATGCTTTCAAACAAGTATATTCCCTCTTCCGTCAAGAAAATCGGCAAAAACGGTCTCGGCACAAATCCCGATATGACAATCAACTACGGCGGCGGTATGGCGGATTTTGTTCAGATTGATTTTGCAGGCGATGATGACTATAAAAACTTCCTTATCAACAGCGTTGAGAAGAAATTTTTCTCCGTTTCCGAAGGCACTCATAATAATTCCGAAATCACCGTTGCAGACCCTGCCTGCACCGAAAAGGGTGCCGAAACAATCGCCTGCGAATGCGGCTATCAGCATATCAACGAAATTCCCAAAAACGGTCATACGCCATTGAGAACTGCGGTTGTTATTCAGCCTGCAACCTGCACACAGAGAAAAATCAGCGTCAGATACTGCTCCGTTTGCGGCGAGGTTGCCGAAACAATTTATGACTGGAGTCTCGGCCACAATTACGTTAAGACCGAGCAGGACGTCGGCTGCGACCAGGCAGGCGGCATCTTCTATGAATGCTCACGCTGCGGCGACAGCTACAGCGAAAACTACGTTGAGCCTCACGGTCACACCGTAACGGATAAAACGAAAAAGATTGACGCAACCTGCAACGATGACGGCGGACTTTACAAAGTCTGCGACACCTGCGGCGAAGCTGACGGCGAGCCTGTTGAGGTTTACAAGGCAACAGGTCACACACAGGGAGAATGGAAAATCGAATCCGAAGCCACCTGCGAAGAGGAAGGTCTTGAAATTCTGACCTGCACCGTCTGCGGCGAAACAATAGATTCCCGTGTAACGGAAAAACCGCACCATTATA
>JAZSBC010000068.1:0-3061 GCA_045602245.1 Acutalibacteraceae bacterium
TATAACCGCCGTTAAGGCAGGCAAGGCAACGCTCATCGCCACAAGCAAAGACGGTCTTTACACCGCAACGGCAGAAATAACCGTGTATCTGCCTGAAATCAGTATCAGAAACAATACGGGCACAAAAACAATAAGCTACGGCGAAACACTCCGACTGAGCGCCGAAACAAAAAACACAACCGCGGATATGCGCATTTTCTGGTACGTTGACGGCATTAAGCTCGGCGAAGGCACAACAATTGACGTTTCGCCCGAATCGGGTGTTACCGTTACGGCAAAGCTCGTTGACAAAAACGGCGAAGCTTTAACCGATGCCGACGGCAAAGAAATAAGCGATTCGCAGACCGTAAAGGTCAGAAGCGGATTCCTGCAAAAGCTGATTTCGTTTTTCAAAAACCTTTTCGGCATAAGCAGAATTGTTATTCAGTCAATTAAATATGCATAAAAAACAAGGGACTTCAAACGAAGTCCCTTTTGTGCTTATTATAAAGTTTTATCAGAGTTTTTTCTTGATAAACTTGATTTTATCCTTGAGAGGCATTGACAAAAACTCCTCAAGGTGACGCAATTTTTTGCTCTTTTTCTTTGTCTCTTTGCGCGCAACGGAATAAAGCTGCTTTATTTTTTTATTCTGCAGCTTTTCCTTATTTGCACTAAACCATTTTTCGTTTTCTTCGCCGAAAACCTGCGTATTCTCCGAAAACGGTGCAATATATTTCCAATAAGCGTTATAAGCTTCTTCAAGCTCGGCATAATTTTTGATTGACCTTTTGGCAAGATATCTGAACCTCGCAATCAGGTTTGTCAAAGCATAGCGGGCACAAAATTCTTTGTAAGCCTGCTGAGTTGCGTTTTTGCGCACGAACTCAATTTTTGCTTTGAATATTTCAATCTGACCGAATAACGGAAAAAACCTTGTTGCGCCGTTTGAGTTGAAGCAGTAATAGCGGTACAAAGCTTCATCAACAAACATAATTTTTTCAACACAGCCGAGATATTGAAAGACCAGAAGATGGTCCTCGCCGCACACAAGCTTTTCGTTAAAAGACAGGTTGTTCTCCGTGAAAACGCTTTTCAGAAAAAGCTTGTTGACAGGAAAACACATTAACTGCTTGCCGCAGATTTCGGTAATCTGCTCATCGGAAGCGGCTGAAAAATCGCAGAGCCAATCTTTCTCGCAAACCGTTCTGGTCAGCTTCTTGTGATACTCCGTAAGACCTGCAATAACAAGCTGCGCGCCTGTTTCCGCCTGCGATTTCACCAGCTTTTCAACCATTGTTGCTTCAATCTCATCGTCGGAATCAACAAAGCACAAAAGCTCCGAACTTGCCTGACGGACAGCCTCGTTCCTTGCCGAAGAAACTCCGCCGTTTTCCTTATGTATAACTTTGATTCTGCCGTCTTTAAGTGCAAGCTCATCGCAAAGCTTGCCGCTGTTATCGGGTGAGCCGTCGTCAACCAGCAGAATCTCAATGTTCTTGTACGTCTGATTACAGATTGATTTGACGGTTGCCTCAACAGTGCCCTCTGCTTTGTAAACAGGAACAATAACGGTAACCTGAGCTGAACCAACGTCATTATTCGCAAGCACGCAAACTCCCCCTTTAATTGATCAGACCGCTTTCTTCCAGACGGTCAAGGAATTCTTTAAGGTCGGTTTCGGCTTCCTTGCGGTCTATGCCGTATTCCCTGAGCATCGCTTCAACAAGCTCGTCAAAGTTTTTTTCTCTCTGCATTTCTTCCCAGAGGAATTTGCTCACGGGATTGAGCACAACAATGTTGTTGCCGCAGGACGAATCAACGGGCACGGCAATAAACTCGCCTGCAATTTCACGCAAAATAAAGCCTTGCTTTACGCTGTATTTCTTTTCTGCCATATCTGACTCCCCTGTCACATATAAAATTCTTTGTACCATTCGGCAAATTTTCGCAAACCGTCACGCAGTGAGGTTGACGGCTTAAAGCCGAAATCACGCTCCAATGCCGAGGTATCTGCATAAGTTACGGGCACGTCGCCTGCCTGCATGGGCACAAGCTCCTTATGCGCTTCAAAATCATAATCAGCGGGCAAAACACCTGCTCTGATAAGCTCCTGCTGAAGAATATCAACAAAATCAAGCAGATTTTCGGGACTGTTGTTGCCGATGTTATAAACCCTGTAGGGCGGTATCGGCAAGCCGTCTGCACCGTTTTCTTTTTCGGGTGCGCACTGCATAACGTGCTTTATACCCTCAACAATATCGTCAACGTAGGTAAAATCTCTTTTGCAGTTGCCGAAATTGAAAATCTGAATTTTTTCGCCGTTTCTCAGCTTGTTTGTGAAGCCGAAATAAGCCATATCGGGTCTGCCTGCAGGTCCGTAAACGGTGAAAAAGCGCAGTCCCGTTGAAGGAATATTATAAAGCTTTGAATAAGCGTGAGCCATAAGCTCGTTGCTCTTTTTGGTTGCCGCATAAAGGCTGACGGGGTTATCCACCTTATCGTCAGTGCTGTAAGGAATTTTTTTGTTTGAGCCGTAAACGCTCGAGGAGCTTGCATAAACAAGATGCTCAACAGGGTGATTGCGGCACGCCTCAAGAACGTTATAAAAGCCGATAAGGTTGCTCTCAATATAAACGTCGGGGTTTGTTATGGAATAGCGCACGCCTGCCTGTGCGGCAAGGTTAACCGCAACGTCAATGCCGTTTTCTTCAAAGCAGCGGTCAATGAGCGCCCTGTCGGCAATGCTTCCTTTTATGAATACCCATTCTGCACCGCTTTTTTCGGCGGCAAGTTTTTCGATTTCTTTAAGACGGTATTCCTTGATTGCAACGTCATAATAATCGTTCATATTGTCAATGCCGACAATTTTTATTTTGTCAACGGTTTTCATCAGCTCCGTAACAAGGTTCGAGCCGATAAAGCCTGCCGCACCCGTTACAAGAACGGTCTTGCCGTTGAGGTCAACGTTTGGAGTGAGCATATTATTCCTCCTTAAGGGTAATTAATCAGCCGTAAATGAATTTGTTCATTCTTCTTGCGGCATCGTCAATGTTAGACGAAACAATCGCCATACCGTTAT
>JAZSBC010000069.1:0-6402 GCA_045602245.1 Acutalibacteraceae bacterium
AAATATTATAATCTTTGATATATAATTTATCCATATAAATATCAGGGGAGAATGCTATGCTCTTCAATGAATCAACAATTTCGGGAATTTCCGTTAAAAACAGAATAATCCGAAGCGCAACTCACGACGGTCTTGCTGATGAAAACGGCGCGCCGAGTGCAAAACTTATTTCAAAATATGAGCATCTTGCAAAGAATGAGGTTGGCTGCATCATAACGGGCTATGCCGCGGTAAGCCGAAACGGAGTTTCGCCTTATCCTGCAATGCTGAAAATTTATGATGACGGCGTTATTGCTGAATATAAAAAGCTTACCGATGCAATTCACAGCCACAACGTGCCTGTTATTCTTCAGATTGCCCATTGCGGCAGGCAGACTTCATCAAAGGCAATCGGTTTGCAGAAAGTTGCACCGTCAAACGTAATGCATACTTTCTATCCCGACAAAGCAAAAGAGCTGACGGAAGATGAAATTTACGGAATAATCGATGATTTTGTTTCAGCTTCCGTAAGGGCAGAAAAAGCGGGCTTTGACGGGGTGCAGCTTCACGGCGGCCACGGTTATCTGCTCCATGATTTTCTTTCGCCATACGGCAACAGAAGAAAAGACAGCTGGGGCGGCAGCCTTGAAAACAGGTGCAGAATCGTCGAACTGATTATCAGAGGCATAAAAGAAAAAACCAATCTTCCCGTCTGGATTAAACTCAGCGCAGAAGATAACAGAAAAAACGGAATGAACGTTGAAGCATCCGTTGAAATCTGCAAAAGGCTTGAAAATGCAGGGTGCGATGCAGTCGAGGTATCCTGCGGCACAGTCGAAGACGGAATGAATACCATGAGAAGCAAGCTGATGCCTATGGATGCCGTGTTTAAATACCGCGAGCCGTGCGCATCGTTCCCGAAACTTCTCAATAAAATTGCTCTTCCGGCCGCAAATCTGATTAATCCGCTGATTAAACAGCCGAGTCCTCTCGAAAATTTCAACGTCGAAAACTCCGCAATAATAAAAAAGAACGTTTCAATTCCCGTGATTGCAGTTGGCGGAATACATAAAGCGGACGATATGGAAAAAATCCTCAAAGATGGCAGTGCGGATTTTGTTTCAATGTGCAGACCCTTTATATGTGAGCCTGACCTTGCAAAAAAGCTGAAAAACGGTCAGCCTCAGGCGAAATGTATTATGTGCAATTATTGCGGTCTTGTTATCGAAAAAGAGCCTACAAGATGCCTTTACGGTAAAGTGAAATAATTAGGTATAATAATATGAATGCAGAACTAATCGGAAAAACAAAAACAATAATTTCAAACCCATACAGCAAGCACGGATATTTTGCCTGGCCTACCGTTTCCCGTTTGCAAAACGGAAGAATCGCTGTTGGTGCATCGGGATTCAGGCTTGAACACGTATGCCCGTTCGGTAAGGCAGTTATCTCATACAGTGATGATGAAGGTGAAACTTATTCAAATCCCGCGCCCGTAATTGATACTCCGCTTGATGACAGAGATGCGGGTATTTGCCCGTTTGGTGAAAGCGGCGTGATTTTTACTTCGTTCAATAATTCCGCCGATATGCAAAGGCAGCATAATCAGGATAACGAATATGTGCAGAGATATATTGATACAATCACTCGCGAAGATGAAGAAAAATATCTTGGTTCAACTTTCCGTATAAGCCGTGATTGCGGCGTTACCTTCGAAGAAATTCGCCGTTCACCGATTTCCTCGCCTCACGGACCGATTCAGCTTAAGGACGGCACTGTTTTGTGGGCAGGAACAAGATTCGATAACGTTTTTTGCGGAATTGAGGTGCATCGGCTTGATACCGAAAGCGGAGATACCGAGTTTATCGGTAAAATAACTTCTCCCGATAAAAAAGCCGTTCTTAACGAACCTCATATGCTCGAGCTGCCCGACGGCAGACTTATCTGCCATATGAGAGCTGAAAATGAAGAAGCTTTCAGCGGCGGCGGTGAAAATCTGTTTACCGTTTTTCAGAGTGTTTCAGATGACGGCGGCAAAACCTGGTCTGAACCCGAAATGCTCCTCGATAAAACAGGCGGCGCACCTCCTCATCTTATAAGGCTCAGTTCGGGGCTTGTTGTTTCAACCTACGGAAGAAGAAAACAGCCTTACGGAATTATGGCAATGATAAGCGACGATGGCGGCAACAGCTGGGAAAAGGATATCCGTATTTACGAAAATACGGCAAGTGATGATATCGGATATCCGTCAACAATCGAGCTTGAAGACGGAACGCTGTTAACTGTTTTTTATTCAGCTGATGAAGAGGGAAAACCCTGCGAAATAAGACAGCAAAAATGGAGAATAATCTGAAGGAGAACCGATTATGGAAAAGTATTTGATAAACCCCAATCAGAAAATCAGCAAAATCAATAAGGATATCTACGGCCATTTTTCCGAGCATCTCGGCAGATGCATCTATGAAGGTCTTTATGTAGGCGAAAATTCGCCCATACCAAACGTCAACGGTATGAGAAAAGACGTTGTTGATGCTCTTAAGGAAATGGGCATTCCCGTTCTCCGTTGGCCCGGCGGATGCTTTGCCGATGAATACCATTGGAAAGACGGTATCGGCGAAAAAGAAAACCGCAAAAAGATGATTAATACACACTGGGGCGGTGTTGTTGAAGATAATTCATTCGGTACTCACGAATTTTTTGAACTCTGCAGTCAGCTCGGCTGTGATGCCTACGTTAACGGAAACGTTGGTTCGGGTACCGTTCAGGAAATGAGTGAATGGGTTGAATATATTACTTTTGACGGAGTTTCGCCTATGGCAGACCTCCGCAAGAAAAACGGCAGAGAAAAGCCCTGGAAGATAAAATATTTCGGGGTCGGTAACGAAAACTGGGGCTGTGGCGGTCATATGCTTCCCGAATTCTATGCTGATCAGTTCAGAAGATATGAAACCTATGTCCGCGATTATGACGGCAACGATCATATCTACAGAATCGCCTGCGGTGCAAACTCCTTTGATTTTAACTGGACGGAAGTACTTATGAAGAAGGCTGCAAGCCGCATAAACGGACTTTCTCTTCATTACTATACCGTTCCTCACGAATGGCATCAAAAGGGTAAGGCGCTTGAATTCACAAACGAAGAATACTATCTTACAATAGAAAAAGCATATAAAATGGAAGAGCTTGTTACCCGTCACGGCGACATTATGAACCACTACGACCCTGAAAAAAGAGTCGGTATGATAGTTGATGAATGGGGTACTTGGTATGATGTTGAAGAGGGAACGAATCCCGGTTTCCTTTATCAGCAGAATACGATGCGCGATGCAATCGTTGCAGGTCTTACTCTCAATATTTTCAACAAACATTCAGACCGTGTTAAAATGGCGAATATTGCTCAGACTGTCAACGTTCTTCAGGCTGTTGCTCTTACTGACGGCGAAGAAATGCTTCTCACACCTACTTATCACATTTTCAAGATGTATAAAGAGCATCAGGAAAACACACTTCTCGGTTCATATATCACAACCCCCGATATTATCGGAAACGGAAAACTTCCTAAGCTTATCGAAAGCGCATCGGTAAAAGAAGACGGAACAATTATTGCCACCGTTGTCAACACCTCTCTCGATGAAGCAAGCGACGTTCACTGCCAGATTGCAGATTTCGCCGTCAATAATATCAAGGCTGAAATTCTCAGCGGCGAAGCACGTTCATATAACAGCTTCGAAAATAAGAATGCAGTTGAAACAAAAGACTTTACCTCATTTGAAAAGACAGCCGACGGCTTCAAGGCAACTCTTCCTGCCTGCTCGGTTGTTAAGTTTGTGATTAAGTAATATGGAAGAATGTAAAAGATGTCTGCTTCACGAATCGGCACAAACAGACGTTATTGAAAGCATAAAATCAAGAATAGAAAAGCTTTCTGCCGATGAAAAAGCAGATTATGAGTTATATCGCAGCAGGCTGAATGAGTGTCAAAAATGCGATAATCTGATTTCGGGAGTCTGTATGAAATGCGGATGTTACGTTGAGTTCAGAGCCGCATTCAAAAAACAGAAATGCCCCGACGTTAAGGCAAAAAAATGGTAATTCAAAAAACCGCTTCATCCGATTAAGGTGAAGCGGTTTTGCTGTTACGTAAGGCTTGAATAGTTCTTTGCGAATTTTTCGTTCCAGGTTGTTTCAATGCCGTTGCGCCATTGAAGCGCTTTTTCTTTTATTTCTTGGCAAAGTTCGGGCATTTCATCGCAAAGGTTATGTTTTTCACTTGGGTCGGCTTCAAGATCGGAAAGGAAAACTTCCGCTCTCTGCTCTTCGCCTTCAACAAGCTGACCGTTAAGCACAAGCTTGTATTTGCCTTTGCGTGCGGCAGTCTGCCCTTCCATTTCCCAGAAGAGATATTCGTGTTCGGCTGTTCCCGTTTTATCAATCATCGGCACAAGGCTCATACCGTCAAGCTCGTATTCTTCGGGATTTCCGCCGCAAAGTTCAAGAACCGTCGGGAATATATCGGTTGAAATATGCGGAGCTGATTCAACCGATGTGCTTGTTCTTCCGTACCAGCTTAAGATTGCGGGGATTCGGATTCCGCCTTCAAAAAGGCTGTATTTATGTCCGCTGGAAATTCCTGCCGTTCCGGCGTAATAATAATCCTGCGTTCCGTCAAGCCGGTTTCTTGATTCTCTTGAAGGTCCGTTATCGCTTTGGAAATAGATGATTGTGTTTTCCAAAAGTCCCTGACGGATTAGCTCGTTTCTGATTTCTCCTACACCGTCATCAACAGCACTTATCATTGCCGCCATAATCTGACGGTCTTTTGAAAGATAGGGGAATCTTCTTAAATATTTTTCAGGTGCGTGCATAGGGTAATGAGGAGCGTTATATGCAACGTAGAGAAGAAAAGGTTCATCGTGATGATTCTGAATGAATTCAACGCTTTTGCGCGTTATTCTTTCGGTCATATATTCGCCGTTTTCATAAACCTCGTTTTCATTTTCCCAAAGGTCGTGGATTGGGTTTGTGTTGCCGTCTGCCATTCCCCAATAAAAAATATGGGAGTAATAATCAATGCAGCCTGCAAGGAAACCTGAAAACTCATCGAATCCGTTTGAATTGGGTCTGCATTCATCTTTCAGACCGAGATGCCATTTGCCCATAATTCCTGTTTTATAACCCAGCTTTTTCAATGCGGTTGCAATGGTCGGAACTTTCGGCGTCAGCCCCGAAGCCCTGCGGTGACCTGCAAGAATCGCCCTGACGCCTGCGTTCCCGGGGTATCTTCCCGTCAAAAGAGATGCTCTTGACGGTGAGCAAACGGGGGATGCGGAATACATTGAAGAAAATCTTATGCCGTCTTCTGCAACAGCGTCAATATTTGGCGTTTTGAAATCTGTTGCACCCATACAGCTCAGATCACCGTAACCCTGATCATCGGTCATAATAATTATTACGTTGGGTTTTTTCATTTTTATTTCTCCGTTTATTCTAATGTTATGATTCATTAACTGTTTTCCCGGTTATATGTTCGGGGCGCAGTTCATAGCATACCGTTGCTTCGCCGAATTTTTGAATTTCAGATTCTATATAGTCAATATCCCGAGTATGCTTTAAGCTTAAATTGCGGCATATGTCCATGGATTTTTCAAAATTTTCAACGGGATGAATCCTGCCGAAAACAATAACGCTGCTGATGTTTAAAGCCCATTCTCCGTCTTTTCTGTATCCCTCATCATATACGCAGAACGAAACTTTATTATTTGATAAAATTGCGTCTGTTTTATGTCCTTTTTTGCCGCTGTGAAAATATATATATCCGTTGCTTTCGTTGTACCAATAATTTATCGGCAGTCCGTAGGGATAACCGTTTTCACCGTTAACGGATAAAACGCCCCTTTTTTCGTTTTTTAATATTTTAACGATTTCTTCTTTGGTGAGGCTTTGCTTTTTTCTTGCAACGTCCCTGAACATAATGGATTTCATCTCCGAAGTTTAATTTGTTTTTCTTTTATATTTAAGAACTGCATTGCCGTTTATTGTTTCGGCACTTATAAGCCTGAACTTTGAAAATGAGCTTTCGGCAAATAAAGGCTTATCATCTTTTTCGGCTGTAAGCGGTGCCGTAACAAGGCTCAGTTCATCAATAACGTCTGCTCTCTGAAAATAGCCGTTTATAACACTTCCGCCCTCTAAAAGCAAGGTTTCGCAGCCGATATTCTTCAGCTTTAAAAGCGCTGTTTTAACGTCAATTTCGGTTTCGCCTGCGAAGATATAAGGAATTTCAAGGCTTTGAAGACAGCCTAAATAACGTCTGTCAGCCTGCTTTGTGAGAACTTCAATTATCTGCGCCCCGTCATATCCCGGGTCGCCGTTGGGGTCAATGATTCTGCCCGATTTCCAGCCGAGTTTGCCTTTTGGATCAAA
>JAZSBC010000070.1:0-4615 GCA_045602245.1 Acutalibacteraceae bacterium
CTGAATCTGGTTGTTGAAACCGTTTGAACCTTCATAAGCATAGTTCATAACGTCATTCTGAACAATGGCCATCTGATAGTCGCCGTCTGCGATACCTTCGATATTATCCTGTGAACCGCCTGTTGAAAGAACTTCAAAGCCATAGCTGTCTGTTCCGAGAATCTGGCAAGCTGCTGTTGTGAAAGCATAATATGTACCTGTGTTACTGCCTGTGCCGACTCTGATTGTGCTGAATGTCTGTGCGTTTGATTCAGCGTTAGGATCAGTGTTACTTCCACCGCCGCAAGCAGTCATAAACAATGTTGCGAAAACAAGAACCAACGAAAGGACAATAGCTAATTTTTTCTTCATAATTTGCCTCCTTAAATTTCCCTGACAGCAAAAAAATCAGGAATTGTTTGTTATATTATAATATATGTTTTCAAATTTTGCAAGAGTTTTAACATATTAAGCAAAATTGACATAAAACAGCAGCGGTTTTTGTGCATTTAGCAAAGACTTTTTTTCTTTATTCAGTGTAATTCAGCAAATATTATTGGTCACAAGCGTGTTTTTGACGGTTGACAAACATTAAATTAGCATTATAATAAATGTATTTCAAAATCAAACATTTTTTTCTTGCATTTGTTTAACAATTTTTCAGTGAGGTATATCGAACTATGAAAAGATTTATTTCAATCTTAATGTCAATAATTCTTGTTCTGAGCTTTACGCTGCCCGTATTTTCCTGGGTAGATGCCAATGAAAGCCGCAGCCAGATACCGGTAATCCGTATATCGGGCGACGGCGAGGCTCTTTATGATGCGGAAAACAATAAAATTTTCCATTATAAAGACATTGCCAAATTAATTAAAAACGAAGGCGACTCGGAAAACAGCGAGCTTTACAAGTCTATGGCAAAAACCCTTCTGCCTGCAATGGCAAAAGGCCTTGCAACAGATGATTGGGATGACCTTTATGCAGGCCTTGAAACAGAAATCGGCAAGATTTTTGCCAATTCACTGCTTGATGAAAACGGCAACGTAACCAACGGTTCGGGTTTATCGCAGAGCAGAAAAGAACAGATGGAAAACAAAAGAAATAACAGCCAGAAAGGCGACAAAGGCTATTTTGCATGGAATGACTATTGGTTCCACTATGACTGGAGACTTGACCCCATGGAAACAGCCGATGAGTTCAATTCATTTGTTAAGGACATCAAAAGAACAACAGGCTGCGACAAAGTCGGCATCGCTGCAACCTGCCTCGGAACAAACGTCGTTATGGCATACGTTGCCAAATACGGAGCAAAAGATATTCAGGGAATTGCAATGGACGGCAGTGTTGTTGGCGGTGCAGAAATTCTCAGCGAAATTATATGCGCAAAATTCGACGTTGATCCCCCTGCAGTTGTAAGAATTCTTCGCGACGTTGAAGGACTCGGAATGTTCAGCATTGATGAATTTTTAATGGAAACAATCGACTTGCTTGTTCAGACAGGTCTTGTTGAAGGAGTTATCAGCACAACCGAAAATATCTTTTATGACAAACTTGTTGAAGGCGTAACTTCTGCTTTCGCACTTTCAACTTTCTATACATGGCCCAACTACTGGGCTTGCGTGTCGCCTGAAGACTATGAAGATGCAAAGTATTACGTTTTCGGCGAAGAAGGAAGCGAAAAAAGAATCAAATATGCAGGTCTTATAGATAAGCTTGATAATTATGACAGAGAAGTTCGTCAGAGAGTTCCCGAACTTTTACAGAAAATCAAGGATGACGGCGCAAATTTAGGTGTTATTTCAAAATACGGATTCCAGATGATACCTGTATGCACCGCTACCGATGCCATTTCAGATCAGTTTGCTTCAGTTAAGCGTTCATCTTTCGGCGCAACAACGTCAACCGTTTATGAAACCCTTTCGGATGAATACATCGCTCAGAGAATTGCAGAAGGCAAGGGTGAATATATTTCTCCCGATAAACATATCGATGCATCAACCTGCCTTTACCCTGAAAACACCTGGTTCATAAAAGGTTCGTCGCATTCCAACTGGACGTCGTATGAACTGAAAATAATGTATGACGTAGCTTCGGCAGAAAAACAGCTGACTGTAAATGATTTCCCGTACGGCAGATTTATGGTTTACGATACAAAAGCGGATATGCTCGCTCCCATGACCGAAGAGAATTGCAACACCGAATACTGGAATGCAGACCCCGATATTTACAAACCTTCATCATTCGTCGACAAGCTTGAGGTATTCGTTAACGCACTTGCCCGTTTAACGGAAATGCTCTTTGAATTACTCATTAACAGCATCAAGAATGCATGATATCAACAAATAAAACCCTCGGTTCAAACCGAGGGTTTTATTTATACTGATTCATTAATTAATCCTTATGATAAGATCGCTTTCGGGGTAGCAACAGCAAGGATGTATAAAATTAAACTGAATATCACCTATGCGGCGCTTATCTTCGCCCTCGGGTATATAAACCTTCCCTTCAAGAAGCTTGCTTCTGCAGAAACCGCATTCGCCGGTGTGACACCTTGCAGGAACTTCTATGCCTGCCCTTTCCAAAGCACAAAGCACTGTTTCGCTGCTGCTTGCTTTAATTACGGATTCAACGCCGCGGTTAATAACCTTGATGCTGAAATTCTTCGGCTCTTCTTCCGCTTTCTTGCCCGATGAAAAGACTTCAAAGCGAATATATTTTTTCTCTTTCTGAAGCTTGGGAAGCTCTGTTTCAAGATATTTATACATACCGCCCGGGCCGCAAACAAAAATACTGTAATCACCTTCAGGGGCGTATTTTTTTATAATATCCGCGCCGACAAATCCCTTTTCATAGCCATCTTCTTCGCTGTGGCTCAGCACGTAAACAACGTTGATTTTTTCGTTTTTCTCCGAAAGAAGATCAAGTTCCGTTTTAAAAAGAATTTCATCCGACGTTCTGCAGCCGTAAAGCAGCGTAAGGGTACATTCTTCGTCACCCTGATCTATCGCTCTCGCAAGCGAAAGGAAGGGTGTGATTCCGCTGCCGCCTGCAACGGCAACTATATTTTCGGCATCTCTTAACGGGCTGTAGGTCAGATTGCCTTCGGGCGCATAAGCGATTACTTCATCCCCTACCGCCCAGTTATCAAGAATATAATCGGAAACAAAGCCGTCGTTGATACGTTTAACGGTAATCTGATATTCGCCGTTCAATGCGCTCGCAGGCGATGAAGCTATTGAATATGAACGGGTAACAACAGCACTGCCTATCTCAAATCTGAACGTGAGATACTGGCCTGCTTTGAAGTATGCAACAGATGACGATTCACCCTTAAGATAAAAGCTTTTTGCAATATCCGAATGATTTTCGATTCCGGTGATTACAAGTTTTTGCTCTTTGGGGTGGATTTTTTTTGCTACTTTGTTAACTCCGAAATTATCGGTACGGGTTGGCAAAGACGGCTCGGCGCTGTTTATAAAATGCATTCTTTCCGTTAAGAACTTTACAGTATTAACGCTGTCCTTGAATCTGCCGTTGACAGAAAACTTTTTCTTGCTCATTTACTTTGCCTCCTTTTCCATGCGGAGTATCGCAGCATTTGCTGCCAGATAGCCTGTAGTATAGCTGGGTGCATAACCCATATGTCTTACGGTATATCCGCCTGCAAAATAGAGTCCGGGTATACCTTTATCAAGCAAATCAAAAACAATTCTTTTGACGATGCCGTCTTCCTTGCTCGATTCATATCCGTAAATTGTTCCTGCGGGTGCATCGGTATAACGGGCATAGGTCATAGGTGTTGCAATTTCAATTTCTTCTATATGCTCCTTAATTGAAACACCTGTTGCTTTTTCAAAATTATCTATCATTTTTTTCGCAAAAGAATTCTTTGTCTTGTAGTAATCCTTGACGGAAACGTTACTCCACGTATCCCCTGCAAAAATAGAAGTCATATAAAGGATACAAGTGCCTTCGGGCGAGCAGTCATCAAAAGCTCTGTTGAGACAAACCGTTGCCTGAACGTCGTTTGACGCAATACGCTTGCTAAGTTCATAGCACTTTCTGTTATCGTTGCTCGGATAAATAAAATAGGTGTGATTATCAAGCCCGAGCTCATCTGCGGAACGGTTGAGTCCGAGGAATACGGCAAAGCCTTTTGCACCCAAAGTTTTGGCGTTTACTTCTTTTTTCAGTTTCTCGGGAATATCCTTTTCGTCTATAAGCTTTGTGTAAGCATTATATGGCGAAGCGTTGCAGATAACCGTTTTTGCGTTTATCTGAGTTCCGTCTTCAAGTTCAACGCCCGTTACCTCGCCGTTTTCTATATTGATTTTCTTAACAGCTGTGTTGAACCATGCTTCACCGCCGTTTTCGGTAAACGTTTCGAGCAAAGCGGTGCTTACCTGATGGCTTCTGCCTCTGGGAATAACCGCACCGTCAATGATATATGCGTGAAGCATTGTAAAATAATGAACAACATTAAGTTCATCAGTAGGCTGACCGAGATAGCACCAGTATCCGTTAAGAATATCTCTTGTCTTTTGGCTTGTGCCACACGCCTTCAGCACCTCATCAACGGAATAGTTTGCAACCTTAAGAAACTCTGTGTGCTCAGAAAAAATTTCTTTTATCATTG
>JAZSBC010000071.1:0-37320 GCA_045602245.1 Acutalibacteraceae bacterium
AGGAAAAACATATATGAACTGTTACACAGAAACCGCAAAAAAAATACCTGAATTCATGTCTCTTGCAAATGCAATCCGAAAATACCGTCTGCCTTGCGGCGTGACGGGGCTTTCGCATATCCACAAGGCTCACGTAATCGCCTCGATGTGTATGTGCCTTATGAAAAAAGCCGTTGTCATCGCTCCCGATGAGGCTCAGGCAACAAAGCTCAGGCAGGATATGGAAAGCTTCGGAATCAACGCTCTTCTCTACCCTGCAAGGGATTTTTCGTTCCGTTCCCTTGAAACCGTTTCAAGGGAATACGAGCACGCGCGCCTGAAAGTGCTTGACAAAATGCTCTCAGGCAGCTTTGATGCGGTTGTGCTTTCTGCTGAAGCGGCAACCCAGCTCACCGTTCCCCCTGCAATGCTGATGAACAACAGTTTTTCCGTTGCTGTCGGCGAAGACCACGATGTTGATGAGCTTCTGCTCTGCCTTATCCGTTGCGGATACACACGCAGCGAACAGGTTGACGGACCGGGTCAGTTTGCCCTCAGAGGCGGCATTCTCGATTTCTTCCCTCCCGATTCAAAGCAGCCCTGCAGAGTTGAATTCTGGGGCGACAGTGTTGACAGCATCGCTTTCTTCGACCCCGAAACCCAGCGCAGAGAAGATATGACGGATGAAATACGCATCACTCCTTCAAGAGAAATTCTCTGCACAGACGAGCTTCTCGCCGCGCTGATTGAAAAACATATTGCCGAAAAGAAGATAAAAGGCGATGCTCTCAAATATCTCAACGAGGATCTTGACGGAATCAGAAGCGGCATCCGTCTTTCATCGCTCGATAAATATCTGCCCCTGATTTATCCTCAGAGTGCAAGTATCTTTGACTATGCAAAAGACTGTATGCTTTTTGTATGCGAAAGCTTCGCTGTCAAGGATAAATTCGATGCTTCCTGCAGGCTGATGAATGAAACCGTGAAAGGTCTTTTTCAGGACGGTGTGCTTTGCAAGGGTCTCGATAAATACACGCTTCAGCTTTTCAATCTTTTTGATTATTACGAAAAATGCGGCGCCGTTTATCTTGATAATCTTCCGCGCGGAAGCTTTGATACGCCCGTAAAAGAACTCGTAACGTTCACCGCAAAACAGATTGCACCCTGGAACGGCACTTTTTCAACCGTTCTTGACGATATAACGGCAATCCGCAACCGCCTCGGTCACGCCTGCGCAATACTTGCAGGCACGGATAAGGCGGCAAAAACTCTTGCCGAAGACCTTGAAAACGAAGGAATTCCTGCGCTTTACTGCCCCGTTCCCCCTGCCGAAATTCCGCAAAAAACCGTTTGCGTTATGCCCGGCGGACTTACTTACGGTCTTGAATATCCTTCCGCAAAATTCACACTCATTACTTACAGAAGCCGTACCGTAACCAAAAACAAAGTTGTTTCAACCAAGCGCGGCAAGAACGCATTCAACAACCTTGATGAGCTTCACAGAGGCGAATACGTTGTTCACGCAACCCATGGCATCGGCATTTTTGAGGGAATACAGACGCTTGAAGCATCGGGCAACACCAAGGACTATATCAAAATCCGCTATGACAAAGGCGATAATCTTTACGTACCCGTAACACAGCTTGATCAGGTTTCAAAATATATCGGTCCCACAAGCGACGAAAAGCCGCTTAAGCTCAGCAAACTCGGCGGCAAGGACTGGCAGAAGACCCGTTCGAAGGTTAAAAGTGCCGTCAAGGATATGGCAAAAGAACTCATCGAGCTTTATTCCAAGCGAATCAAGGTTCAGGGTCACGCATTCTCGCCCGATATTGATATGCAGAACGACTTTGAGCGCAGGTTTGAATTCGTTGAAACGGATGACCAGCTCCGCTGCATCCACGAAATAAAAAAGGATATGGAAAGAACGTATCCTATGGACAGACTCCTCTGCGGCGACGTAGGCTTCGGCAAAACAGAGGTTGCTCTGCGTGCCGTTTTCAAATGTATTGCTGACGGCAAGCAGTGTGCGATTATGGTTCCTACCACCATTCTTGCGCTTCAGCATTATCAGACGATTCTCAAGCGTTTTGAAGGCTTCCCGATTGAAGCGGGTATGCTTTCGAGATTCTGCACAAGAAAAGAAATTGAAAAAACGATTAACGGTCTGCGCCGCGGCTCAGTTGACGTTGTTGTCGGCACCCACAGAGTAATCTCAAAAGACGTTCAGTTCAGGGATCTGGGGCTGATAATCATTGACGAAGAACAGCGTTTCGGCGTTGCTCAAAAAGAAAAACTCAAGTCGCTTTTCCCCGCCGTTGACGTGCTTACGCTTACCGCAACCCCCATACCCCGTACACTCAATATGGCAATGACGGGAATCAGGGATATGTCCGTGCTCGAAGAAGCTCCGCAGGACAGACTCCCCGTTCAGACTTACGTTATCGAACACAATATGCCCGTTCTTGTTCAGGCGATGGAACAGGAGCTTCGCAGGGGCGGTCAGGTATACTATTTATATAACCGCGTTGAGGATATAGAAAAGAAAGCCGCCGAAATCAAGGCTATGCTCCCCGATGCAAACGTCGGCATCGGTCACGGCAAGATGAGTGAAGATGAACTCAGCGAGGTATGGAGAAGGCTGCTTGAGGGCGAAATTGATATTCTTGTTTGCACAACGATTATCGAGACGGGCGTTGACGTGCCGAATGCAAACACCCTCATCATTGAAAATGCGGACAGAATGGGCCTTGCCCAGCTTCATCAGATAAGAGGCAGAGTCGGCCGTTCGTCACGCAGGGCGAGTGCATATTTCACCTTCACAAGAGGAAAACAGCTCAGTGAAATCGCAACGCGCAGGCTCGATTCCATAAGGGAATTCACCGAATTCGGTTCGGGCTTCCATATTGCGATGCGCGACCTTGAGCTGCGAGGCGCAGGCAACGTTCTCGGTTCATCGCAGCACGGTCATATGGAATCCGTCGGCTATGAAATGTACGTTAAACTTCTTGAGCAGGCAATAAGCGAAGAAAAGGGCGAAGCGCCCAAAGAGCCTGAGAAAGACTGCGTTATCGACCTGCCGATTGATGCTCATATTCCCGATGAATATATTGAAAGCGTTCCGCAGAGGCTTCAGATTTACCGCAGAATCGCCGATATCAAAACAAACGAAGATGCTTCGGACGTTATCGACGAGCTTTGCGACCGCTTCGGCGACCCACCCGAAAGCGTTGAAGGTCTTATCAAAATTGCGCTTCTCAGAGGCAAGGCGGCACGTCACGATATCTATGAAATCACCACTCAGGCAGACAGACTGATTTTCAGAATCAACAAACTCGATATGGAACAAATCGCCAAGTCCTCGGCTCACTTCAGGGGCAGATTCGTTGTCAGCGCAGGCGCAGGCAAGCCCTTCATTGCAGTAAAAATGCTCAAGGGCGAAAACCGCCTCAACCTTATTGAGAGAGTGCTTGATTATATGGATGAATAAAGCGGAAAACCCCGTCATATAATTTATATGGCGGGGTTCATTTTGCAAGTTGCACATATTAATCCTGCAAAAATTATGCAAATAACAGAATTTTTACAGCTGTTTATGAATTTTGTTGACACATCGTAATTCATATTGTATAATAAACACAATAAAATTAATCAAGGAGGCAAAGCCTATGAAAAACCACGATTTACCGTTACTTCTTCTCGACAATTCATCAATGAGCACCGTTATCAACGAGGGCGAATTCAAAAGCGAAATGATGACTTTTGAAGAAACAAAAGCAATTATCGAAATGTATGAAGAAGGTGATATCATCCGTTGCTTCACGGGCGACCTGCTTGAAGAAATAATTTATAAATATCTGGGCATTCAGGGTCAGCACTTCGAATACAAAAAAATCACCAATATGAGGGCGGGTCAGCACGCGATTGTTTTCAAGGTGTATATCACACCGTCGGAAACTCAGCCCGTAATCAAAACAAAATATGATTCCGAGGCAAAGAAAATCCAGAACGTTTACGTGTACTGTCAGCATATAGTTAAGATGGTATAAAATAAAGGGGCTGTTCCGACAGCCCCTTTTATCATTCTTGTTTGGGAATAGTGAGAAAATCCACCGCTTCATCGTGGTTAATGAGGTCGCAGAGAATATCGGATATTTCCTCTGCTGTTTCAACCATTCCGTTATCAAACCACATTCTGAAAACACCGATAACCGCGCTCACGTAAAACTGAACAACGTATTTTCCCGTTGAATTTGCATTGACGATGGGAAAATAGTTGTTTATTCTTTCGCCGAGCATATCCGTAAGCATATGGCCGAGGTCGGCATCAAAAACAGCTTTTATAACTTTTACGTTTTCCTGAAAAAACTCGGCAATATAGCAAATCATTCCGTTAAGGGATGTTGCAGGCTCTCCGTTAAGCTCTTTAAGGAGCTTTGCTTCCTGCTCAACAAGATGCTTGATAAGAATTTCATCCTTGTTTTTATAGTTGCGGTAATACGCCATTCTTGACACGCCTGCAAGATTTGTGATATCGGTTATGGAGATGCTTGAATAGCTCTTAACCTCCATAAGCCTGAGCAATGCTGTGAGAATGCATTCTTTTGTCAATAAATTTGTTTCGCTGATTCTTTCCATTACAAACTCCTCGAAATTGTAACACTAATGGTATTTTTTGTATTTTGTTAGTGATTTGTTCATAAAATAGTGTTACAATCGTACTGTTACAAGTGTAACATCAGTATTTTATTTTGTCAAGGGGAATTTCAAATGCTCAAACTCAAAGATATAGTTAAAGAATACCCGACCGGTGACTCCAAGGTAGTCGCCCTCAAGGGTGTTGATATTGAATTCCGCAAAAACGAGTTCGTTTCAATTCTCGGTCACTCGGGCTGCGGTAAAACAACGTTGCTTAACATCATAGGCGGTCTTGACCAATACACTTCAGGCGACCTTATCATCGAAGGCAGGTCAACCAAGGATTTCAAAAACAGCGATTGGGACGCTTACAGAAACCACTCCGTAGGCTTCGTTTTCCAGAACTATAACCTCATACCTCATCAGAGCGTTCTTTCAAACGTAGAGCTTGCTCTCACTCTTTCGGGTGTATCAAAAACGGAGAGAAGGAAACGCGCCGCCGATGCCCTCGCAAAGGTCGGTCTCGGCGATCAGCTCAACAAAAAGCCCAATCAGATGTCGGGCGGTCAGATGCAGAGAGTTGCCATTGCGCGTGCTCTCGTAAATAACCCCGAAATACTTCTTGCCGACGAACCCACGGGCGCTCTCGATACCGAAACAAGCATTCAGATTATGGATCTTCTCAAGGAGATTTCAAAAGAAAAGCTTGTTGTTATGGTAACTCATAACCCCGAGCTTGCCGATGAATATTCAACAAGAATAATCCGCCTTGTTGACGGCAGAATCGTTGACGATTCAAACCCCTATACCACCGAAGAGAAAAGCACTCAGAAAACAAAAGCAGAAAAGAAATCGGCATCAAAGGCATCGAAGAAAAAACCCTCAATGTCTATTTTTACCGCTCTTTCGCTTTCGCTCAACAACCTGATGACAAAGAAGGCAAGAACCTTCCTCACTTCATTTGCAGGAAGCATCGGTATTATCGGCATCGCTCTCATTCTTGCTCTTTCAAACGGTTTTCAGGCGTATATCGACTCCGTTCAGCAGGAAGCTCTCACTTCATACCCCATTATGCTTGAAAGCACCGGTATGGATATGAACTCGATGATGAACAGTATGGCAGGCATTACCCCGGGCGAAATAACCCATCCTCTTGATAAGATTTATTCAAATACAATGGCGGCGAGTATGATGGAATCTTTCTCATCAGAGCTTAAGCCCAACAATCTTGCCGCGTTCAAAAAATATATTGAAACCAACCCCGTTTTCAGCAACGAAGGCAAATCCGAAGAAGAACAGCTTATTAGCAGCGTTCAGTATACTTACGGCGGCAAACTCAATATTTTCTCAGCCGACGTTTCAAACGGAATCAACAAAGTTTATCCCACCCCCGTAATTTCTCTTATGGAATCAATGATGGGTACCATTGACCTCGGCGGAATGCAGCTTGACCCGTCGATGATGTCAAGTATGACCAGAACAATGAACTCCTGGCAGGAACTTATTGACAATCAGGATCTTCTCAACGAACAGTATGAACTTATAACGGGCGCATGGCCTGCAAATTACAACGAAGTTGTACTTATCGTTGATAAAAACAACGAAATCAGCGATATCGCATTCCAGGGTCTCGGTCTTATGACAGAAGAAGAACTTATGAAAACCTTCACCGCAGGCCTTAACAACGAGGAATACGTTCCCGTGTCCCGTGAGGTTGAATACGATGACGTCCTCAACCTTTCATTCAGAGTAGTTCTTGAACCCGATTATTTCCAATACAATGCCGAAACAAACACCTGGGACGATATGAGAGGCGACGAAAACTACGTCCGTTCACTCATTCAGAAAGGTGAAGAAATCAAGGTTGTCGGTATTATCAGACCTTCGGATGATTCCCTTATGGTTGCAACAACAGGCGCAGTCGGCTACACTTCAGCGCTCACCACTCATTTCATTGAAAAAACAAACGAATGTGAAATCGTAAAACAGCAGAAGGCAAACCCCAAAGTTGACGTTTTCACAGGCATTCCTTTTGTTAAGGAAGAAGCAGCAGCACCCGAAACCGCGCCCGAAACAGCCGACGTTTCGCTCAACCCCGAAATCAATGCTCCTGCTCTTGCTGAAGGTATGTCACCCGATACAAGCTCAACAAAATTCAACGGCGATGCCCCCAAGGTAAGCTTCACCGCAACGTCGGGCGGAATGATGGATTTCAGCCAGTTCCCCGCTGTTTCCGAAGAAGAAGTTTATGCTGAGATAGAAAAGAATTTCAGCGGCGAAGAAGCAGAAAAAATGAACAGAGTTGTTGAACTTCTGCTCAAGAATATGCTTTCAATCAGCGAACGCAACGAGCTTGCAGGCTACCTTGACGAGCTTCTTGCAGGCCAGGAAATCGAAGGTATGGGTCAGATAAGCGGCAGCCAGGCAGTCAGCTTCCTCACAATGATGGATAAAGAAACAAAGCTCAAAATGCTCGGCGCAATTATGAGCGGCGAAATGGGCAATATGGCTCCTCCCGTTGAGGGCGAAACAAACGATGCTCCCTCTGAAAACGGCGATACTCCGACGGAGGTTGAGCCTGAACCCGAACCCGAACCCGAACCCGAGCCTGAACCTCAGCCCCTTGCAAAGAGCTATGAAGAAGCTATTCTTATTCTCGGCGCTGCCGATATCGACAACCCCAAATCAATCTATATTTATCCCAAAAACTTTGAAGCAAAAGATATAATTTCAGATGAAATCAAGAAATATAACGAGAACGTAGAGAACGAAGATGACAGAATTAAATACACCGACTACATCGGAATTCTTCTTTCATCAATTTCATCAATCATCAACATTATCTCGTGGGTTCTCAGCGCATTCGTTTCAATTTCGCTTATCGTTTCATCAATTATGATTGGTATTATCACTTATATCTCGGTTCTTGAGAGAACAAAGGAAATCGGTATTCTCCGAGCAATCGGCGCATCGAAGAAGGATATTTCGCGAGTATTCAACGCAGAAACGCTGATAATAGGCTTCATATCGGGCGCATTGGGCATTCTGCTCACGCTTGTGCTTTCGCTCGTGATAAACACCATCATAATTCCGAACGTCACGTCTCTTCCCCTCAGCGCACAGCTTCCCGTTGTTGAAGCGCTTATTCTCGTGGCAATCAGTATGGTTCTTACGGTTATTTCAGGTCTGTTCCCTGCAAAGATAGCATCGAGAAAAGACCCCGTAGAAGCCCTCAGATCAGAATAATGTTAAAAGCCGCACCGTAAAGGTGCGGCTTTCATTTTATTTTGCAACGGGAAGTTTAACCGTAGCCTTGAACAAATCTCCGTCTGTTCCGAGAATAAGTTTTCCGTTCTGAAGCTCACACAAATCCTTCGCTATCGAAAGACCGAGTCCGCTGCCTTCACCCGAGCGCGAGGCATCGCCTCTCACAAACCTGCGTGTAAGCTCTTCCGCCGAAACTTCAAGCGGATTTTTCGAAATGTTTTTGAAAGTTATCGAAGCAAGTCCGGTGTTCTCGGCATCTTCGTTTTCCGTATGCTCCGAAACGTCAACGTAAACTCTCGTTCCCTCAAGGGCATATTTCCTGATGTTGGAGAAGAGATTTTCCGTAATCCTCATCGTTTTCTGCGCATCGGCAATAACCATAACAGGTTTTTCGGGTACTCTGAGTACAATTTCAATGCCGTGTTTTTTCAGCTCATCCTCGTGTTCGCCGACGGTCTGCGCCGCAAATTCACAAAGATTGAGCTTGACGGCTCTTATCTCAACCGCGCCCGAAGATGCCTTTGAAGCTTCAACAAGATCTTCAATGAGTTTTTTCATTTTATGCGATTTTTCGTCAAGAACGTCAACGTATTTCCTTGCCGTTTCATCGTTGATTTCGCATTTTTTGAGCAAATCAACGTAGTTGACGATTGAAGTGAGCGGAGTTTTCAGATCGTGCGAAACGTTTGTTATAAGCTCCGCTTTCATCTTCTGGTCTTTGACCGCACTTTCAACCGCAGCCTGAAGCCCGTCCTGAACGCTGAGAATATCCTCGGCAAACCGCTTCATAAACAGCGGCATAAACTTTGTGTTTATCGTGGTGTCGATATGACCTTTTCTCATATCCGAAACCGCCGCCATAATTCTGTGAAGCGAAGCAATGACAAGCATCGCAAACGCAACCGCCAATGCATCCCCCGTAATACCGAGAAACAGAAAGAATATTGCTGCAAGTATAAACAGAACGCCCTCAACAAAACCGCAGCACATAAGGAAACCCACAAAAACAGCATAGTAAATTGCCGTTGCAACAACAAACAACGCAACGCTGATGCAGGCAAGCACCTTGAATTTTTTGCCCTGACCCTTTGCGTAATCGCAGGCAAGAATATATCCGAGCCTGTCCGCGCCCTTTTTGGTCAGCTTCCACAGATTCTTCAAAATCCATTTTGAAGGTCTTAAAACAAGCGAATGTCTGCAGAAGGTTTTGTTCCTGATATTTCTGAGTACGCTTGCGTTGAATGCCGTCCATACTCCGAAGAATACGGCAACAAGCAAGCCTATAACTGCGTTTGAAAACCTGCTTATTACGTTAAAGAATGAAAGAACAATTTCGTTGATCTCTCTGTCGCTTCCGAATATATCAAACGGGAAGAGTTCAAAAACAGTTAAGTATGCCGTTAGCCAGCCCGTAATCAGCACAATAACAAACCCGATGCAGAAGCTGATTTCAACGGGGATTTTATCAAAGAAATATATCCTTGTTCCGTCTGCGGTTTTGCCCGTAACGGAGAGAAGATAAATGCACAATGCACAGCCAATCGCAAAGCAAACCAAGGTCAGGATAAGATAAGCCGTAAGCGAATGACCCTTGCCGTAGCTTTCAAACGATTTTTCAATAACCGTGAACGTATCGGCTTTGTTCGTGTTGTTATTATACGAAAAATACGCCGCCGAAACGTCATCAAGAACGCTCGGATTATATTCGGTGCCGTATTCGAGCGTGCTTTTCTGCACACCGAAAAGCCATTCGTGAAGCGAAGCATAAACGTTTGACACGTTGTTATTCTTTTTGCCCGTAATCAGCTGATATTTGCCGTCTTTAAAGCACTCCGCCCATTTTGAAACGCCGAGTTTTTTATGAATCACATCTTCCGTATCGCCTGCGGCAACGCCGCAGTTTGTGAAAACCTCATCCGAATTTTTATAGAACACCGCATAATTGATACTGCCAACACCTGAAACAATATTCTCGGAATGATAGTTGGTATTCCAGCCGTAAATCTCCTCAATGGAAGCTATGCGCTCGTTTTCAATCATTGCAAGCATAAGCTCTTCCGAAGTTTCGCCGTAGTCCTTATGGCCCTCTACCATACAGATAGTATGGAGCGCATTTGAAATATCTCTGATATATTCAGGCATTCCGCCACCGTTATCGGGCGAATAATAAAGCAGGCCGCCGTCCGCAACGGGCTGAGTTACGGTTTCTTCAACCGCGGTCGTCGTTTCGATAACGTCTTCGGTTTCGCTGCGGATAAAAATATAGTCGTCAAACTCGGCTTTGGTTATAGGCGTGCCGCTGCAGTTAAAAAAATACCTGACGTTGTTATGAGTCAGCGCATATCTGTAACGATTCTGCGCATCAACGTAAACCTCAATTCCCGAAGCATCGAGAATATCATATGCCGCCGTAACCTTTGCCGCTTCCTCATAATATCTTTCCGAATAACCCTTTGCTTCTTCGGACTGCAGATACTCGTCAAAAGACTGATATCTTGAACTTTTCCCGAGTTCCGTCACCGACCATATATAATCGTTTATACGGTCACGGAACACGTATGTATTCGTGAAATCTGCAGGGTTTGTGAAGATGTTGAAGTTTGCAAAGCCTTTTATGAAAAGACTTGCAAAGTTGCCTGCAAGGAAAAACATAACAACCGCCAGAATGAATGCGGCGATTTTCAGAAGCTTTGAGTTTTTAATACTTTTCGATTTTGTATCCAATGCCCCACACCACCTTTAAATATTTCGGTTCTTTGGGATTGATCTCGATTTTTTCGCGGATTCTTCTGATGTGTACCGTAACGGTTTTTTCAGCGTAGCAGGCAGGTTCATCCCAGACAGCCTCATAAATCTGACCCGTTGAAAGCACTCTGCCGAGATTTTCCATAAGCACGCTGACTATTCCGAATTCCGTTGCTGTAAGCTTTATCGGCTCGCCGTCAACGGTCAGCTCTTTTGCAAGCGTATCGAGCGAAAGTCCGCCGCTTGTGATAACGCCTTCTTTGATTTCCATTGAGCCGAGAGTTGTGTAGCGCCTTATCTGTGACTTGACCCTTGCCATAAGCTCAAGCGGATTAAACGGCTTTGTGACGTAGTCGTCTGCGCCGAATGAAAGACCCGCTATTTTATCCGTATCTTCACTTTTGGCGGAGAGCAGAATTATGGGGATATTATGCTTTTCTCTCATTCTGAGGGTTGCCTGCAAGCCATCCATTTCAGGCATCATAATATCAAGAACAACGCAGTGCACCTCGTTATTCTTAACCTGCTCAAAGGCTTCCCTGCCGTTTTCGGCACGGAGTACGTTATACCCCTCAAGCTTCAGATAAATTTCAACGGAATCAAGAATTGCGATATCGTCATCGCAGACAAGCACGGTATACATTTTTTCACCTCCGAAAAAATCAATCCCACGGAACAGTTTCATTCTAAGGGATGCGGATTACAATTAAATTATTAAAATAGTTACAAGTTTATTAAGGTTTCAGTATCCCGATTTCGATTGAGGTGTTTATAATCCCCTCAACGATGTGCCACAGCTCGGGGGTTGCGGTGCGGATAATATCCATACGCTTATAAATCTGAGCCGAACGAACGTCGCCCTGCTTCCAGGTGTGGCCGTTTGTCATATAGTTGAGAATAAGCGGCTGAATTCTGTCAATCGCATTGGCATAGCGGCTTTCTGCGGTCTGCATTTCTTCAAATTCATCCCAAAGCGCACGCATTTCAGCGCCCTGCACAGGGTCAAGCACGCCGAAAAGCTTATCTGCCGCCTGCATTTCCCTTTCGTGCTTATCCTCGTTGCCTTTTTCGTCATAGGCAAAGGTATCGCCTGCATAAACTTCAATCAAATCGTGAACAAGCGCAATTTTCAGCACTCTTTCAATATCAATTCCCTGAGCGCTGTATTCTTCAAGTATCATCGCAAGCATCGCAAAATGCCACGAATGTTCCGCATCGTTTTCACACCTTGAGCCGTCGATGATAAGATTACGGCGGAAGATGTTTTTCATTCCGTCAATTATCATCACAAACTCAAGCTGTTTTCTGAGTTTTTCGCCTTTGACAAATTCAAATTTATCCATAGTATCACCCGAATAAATTATATCACACCGCATCTGCTGTTGCAACGGAAAGAATAATATGGTATTATTTTATTACATTAATTATAGGAGCATAAAATGAGAACTGAAAAAGGTACGGTTGAATTCACCAATATGGTGATGGTTGAAGATAAGACGACGGGCAGGGTGCTTGTTCAGGAAAGAACAAAAAGCTGGACGGGTATCTCCTTCCCCGGCGGTCACGTTGAGCAGTTTGAGAGCATTGTTGACTCGGCAATCCGTGAGGTGAAAGAGGAAACGGGGCTTGATATCCGCAACCTTCATCACTGCGGCATTATTCATTGGGTGCATAAAACACGCTCGGACAGATACGTTGTTTTTCTTTATAAAACATCCGATTTCAGCGGCGAATTGCTTGAAGCAACGGACGAAGGCAGAGTTTTCTGGGTTTCGGCAGAGGAGCTGAAAAACTATGAGCTTTCAAAAAATTTCGGCAACTATATACCGATGTTTTTTGACGACAACCTCAACGAAGCCTACGGCTTATGGCACGAAGACGAGCCCGACACCCTTATATATAAATAGTATGAAGAATTATATTGAGAAAAACATATTGCCGCTGTATGAGAAAAACGACAGCGGTCACGGCATTGAGCATATCCGCTACGTGGCGGAAAGATGTATGCGGTTTGCAGAGCAATTTGAAAATATAAACACCGATATGCTTTTTGCAATCGCATCCTTTCACGATATCGCCCACCACATTGACAAGAAAAATCACGAAATTCTATCCGCAAAGATATTTTATGAAAATGAGGATATGAAGGCTTTTTTCAGCGATGAGGAAAGGCTGATTATCAAGGAAGCGATTGAGGACCACAGAGCCTCGGCTGACCGCATACCACGAAGCGACTACGGCAAAATCATTTCGTCTGCCGACCGTTCAACCGATGCCGAAGAATTTCTCAGACGCACTCACGCCTATACGCTGAAGCATCAGCCTGACTGCACCGAAGATGAAATGATTGAGCGTGCATACACTCACACCAAAGAAAAATACGGCAGTGAGGGATATGCAAAGCATTATGTTGAAGATGAAGAATACTGTGCGTTCAGAGAAAAAATCAATTCGTTGCTGAACAATAAAAAGCTGTTTGAAGAAACTTACAAAAAAATCAACGGAATATAAACAAAAAAGCCACCCGTAACGGGTGGCTTTGTGCTTTGTAAATTCAATTACTTAAACTTACGCTTACGAGCAGCCTCTGACTTCTTCTTTCTCTTAACTGAAGGCTTCTCATAGTGTTCTCTTTTGCGAACCTCCTGAATAACGCCGTCTCTTGAAGTCTGTCTCTTGAATCTTCTGAGTGCGTTTTCGAGTGACTCGCCTTCCTTAACTTTTACCTGACTCAATGTATTCCCTCCCCTCGTTTAATTACAGGGACTAATTTTTCATAGCTTGAAGCTTATTATACTATAATCCGACCCTGCTTGTCAACCTTAAAAATATGAATTTTTTCAAACAGACATCGGAATGTATAATTTTACGGGCGAACAACAATGTTTACGAGTCTGCCCTTAACGTAAAGCTCTTTAACGATTGTCATACCGCTTATGGCCTCCGCAATCTTTTCAAGGCTCTTTGCGGCGGCAATCGCTTCGTCTGCGCTTGCTTCTGCGGCGATAACGAGCTTTTCTCTTACCTTGCCGTTAATCTGAACAGCGATTTCGATTTCGTCATCAACGCACTTTGCTTCGTCATATGTGGGCCAGCTTTCAAATGCGATTGTTTCCGTATGGCCGAGTATTTCCCAGATTTCTTCGCAGATATGGGGTGCGATCGGGCTGAGTACTTTGATCAATCCCTCTGCAAATTCCTTGGGACAGCTGTCTGCCTTATAAACCGCATTAACAAAAATCATCATCTGGCTGATTGCTGTGTTGAAAGCAAGATTTTCGAAGTCATCTGAAACCTTACGGATTGTGACGTGATAGATTTTTTCGAGTTCGGCATATTTGCTGTCATTTATCTTTGATTCATCCGTGAAGAAGTTCCAGACTCTTGAAAGGAAACGCTTTGCGCCTTCAACGCCCTGATTGTTCCAGGGCTTTGAAGCCTCAAGGGGACCCATAAACATTTCATAAAGGCGAAGAGTATCTGCGCCGTAATCGCGAACGATATCGGACGGATTTACAACAAATTCAGGGAATCTCTTGCCCATCTTGATGCCGTTTGAACCAAGAATCATACCCTGATGAACAAGCTTTTTGAAGGGTTCTTTAACGGGTGAAACACCCTCGTTATATAAGAATCTGTTCCAGATTCTTGAATACATAAGATGGCCTACTGCGTGTTCGGGACCGCCGACATAAAGGTCAACGGGAAGCCAATGCTTAAGAAGCTCGGGGTCACAGATTTCCTTATCGTTGTTAGGGTCAATATATCTCATAAAATACCAGCTTGAACCTGCCGAGCCGGGCATTGTTGATGTTTCGCGCTTGCCTTTCACGCCGTTTCTCTCAACATATTTCCACTCTTCTGCATTTTCAAGAGGTGCCTGACCGTTCTTGCCTTTATACTCCTCAAGTTCGGGAAGAACAAGAGGAAGTTCTTCGTCATCAAGAACGTGGATTTCTCCGTCATCTGTATAGTAAACGGGAACGGGTTCGCCCCAATAACGCTGCCTTGCAAAAATCCACTCGCGGAAATGATAGTTAACCTTTCTCTTGGCAACGCCCATTTTCTCAAGCTTCTGAGTTATTGCTTCTTTTGCTTCCTCGACGGTAAGACCCGTGAATTCCTCAGAGTTAATGAGTTTGCATCCCTTGCCCAGATAACCGCCCTTTTCGAAGGCGCATTCTGAAACGTCTGCACCGTCAACAACCTGAATCATGGGGATATTATGTACAACCGCATATTCAAAGTCACGCTGGTCATGGCTGGGAACCGCCATAACAGCACCCGTGCCGTAGCTTGCAAGAACAAAATCGCCGATATAAACGGGAACTTCTTTTCCGTTTACGGGGTTTATTGCATATATGCCTTTAAGAGGGCAGCCAGATTTTGTTTTGTTGAGATCGGTGCGGTCCATATCGGACTTTTTGATGGTTTCCTGAATGTAAGCATTAACCTCGTCTTTATTTTCAATTCTGGGCATAAGGCTCTTGACAAGGTCGCCGTCGGGAGCCATAACCATAAACGTTATACCGTAGATAGTTTCAATACAGGTTGTGAAAATCGAGAACTTGCCTCCTCCGACAAGTTGGAATTCAACCTCAACACCCGTGCTCTTTCCGATCCAATGGCGCTGCATATCCTTTGTTGATTCAGGCCAATCAATTTCATTAAGACCGTCAAGGAGTTCTTCTGCAAATGCAACCTGATCTATAACCCACTGCTTCATATTCTTGCGGATTACGGGGTAACCGCCACGTTCACTCTTGCCGTCAACAACTTCATCGTTGGCAAGAACGGTGCCGAGTTCCTCGCACCAGTTAACGGGAATATCAACAAGTTTTGCATAGCCCTTAAGATAGAGCTGCTTGAAAATCCACTGTGTCCACTTATAATATGAGGGGTCTGACGTTGCTATCATCTTTGACCAGTCATAGTCAAATCCAAGTTCTTTAAGCTGCTTTGAGAATGTCTGAATGTTCTCCTGAGTAAATCCGTTGGGATGATGACCCGTCTTAACGGCATACTGCTCTGCAGGCAGACCGAATGAGTCGTAACCCATGGGATGAAGAACGTTATAGCCCTGCATTCTCTTCATTCTTGAAACGATATCCGTAGCGGTATAGCCTTCGGGATGACCCGCATGAAGACCTACACCCGAGGGATAGGGGAACATATCAAGAACGTAATATTTGGGCTTTGAGAAATCCCACACATCCGTTTTGAACGTGCCGTGGTCCTCCCAGTATTTCTGCCACTTCTTTTCAATACCGGCATAATCATAATGAGCCATTTTAATTCAACCTCTTTTGAGTTAATAATTAATAGTGAAAAGTTAAGAATGAATAGTGAAAAGTTAAGGATAGGCTCTGCCTATAACCGATTATATTTTGGGCGCGGCAAAGCCCGCCGTTAATTATTCACTTTTCATTATTCACTATTCACTTAAGTGTTATTCGGGGGTAATCACATCGCTTAAATCAATAACCTTTGCATCTGCCCAGAGGCGCTCAAGGTTATAATATTCTCTGTCTTCGTGCTGGAAAATATGAACGATAACCGTTCCGTAGTCAAGAAGAATCCAGCCCGTTGCTCTGCCTTCGATATGCTCGGGAGCGATATCAAGACGCTGCTTGATTTCGTATTCAACGTCGTCTGCGAGAGCCTTGGTATGGGTGTTTGAAGTTGCGGAAGCGATAACGAAATAATCCGAAACAATCGTTACTTCCTCTGTTTTGATGGCGACGATATCCATCGCCTTTTTCTCGTCAAGAACCTTTGCTATTTCTTTTACGAGGATTGAAGGGTCTGTCATAGTCAATTTCCTTTCCTCAGAATTATATCGTTGTAGCAATCAACGGTTGCAGGGTGTATCGGAAGCCCTGCCGAAACCAATTTTCTGATTGTGTACTGCGTTGTGTAAAGTATTGCCTCATCAAGGCTTTTCTGCGCAAGCTTTCTCACAACGTCAACATCGGGGTAATCTCTGTCAGCCGAAATAAAATCCGCAATATAAACAACCTTTTCAAGCAGCGTCATACCTGCTCTGCCGGTTGTATGCCATCTTACTGCGCCGAGAATTTCTTCATCGGTAACGATTTCTTCGTTTTTGAGAAATGCCGCGCCCGAAATCTGGTGCCAAACCTTGCGGTTTGCAAGCTCCAAAAGAGAAAGAGTTACGCCTGCCTTTTCAAGCTCGTTAAAGGTGCTTTCGGTATCTGCGTTTTTCATCACGTCGTGAAGCAGACCTGCAAGCCTTGCTTTTTCAATATCCGCGCCGTATTGCTCCGCAAGAGCTGCCGCGCACTCGCTGACACATTCGCTGTGATTGAGCCTGTATGCATCGAGCTTTGAATAAAGAATTTTTCTGTACTGCGAAAGACCGTCGTCATAAAGATTATTGGCTTTTATATATTCAAGAACCTTTCGGTCAATCAGATCGCTTTCTTCATCCCTTGCTATTATGCCCCGAAGCTGTGTTGAACTGACTTCGAGCGGCTCAATATCAAGCAGAATAAAGCGTGCCTTCTGCTCATCGGTAAACATTGAGAGATCGGGCACAAAGCCGCCTTCTCTTGACGCGGCGCAGATGAAAGCGAGCGAAAGAATCTCTTCCCAGCAATACCACTGCGTGAAAGTTGAAAGCATATCGGAGCCGATTATGAAATAAAACTCATCATCGGGATATTTCTTTTTCAGCTCTCTCAGAGTTTCAACCGTGTAGCTTCTGCTCCCTCTCTCAAGCTCCGCCGATGAAATTTCAAAAATATCATCGTCAAAAGCAATGCGGCACATTTCAATTCGGTCATCGCCGCTTGCAAGCTTGCCGGGAATTTTATGTGGCGGAATGCAGGACGGAATTATGAGCATTCTGTCAACTCCGAGCCTCTGTGCAGCCTCCCTTGCAAGGCGGGTGTGTCCTTTATGGGGCGGATTGAACGTTCCGCCGAAAATGCCGGTTTTAATTTTAATCGCCCCTTATTTAAGGTTAACTTTTTTGTGCATTACGTGAGCCGCAAGAACAAACATAACGGCATCAAGAATAACAAACATAAAGATGGGTGTTATCTGCAGCGGCAGATAGGTTGCGGGAAGAACCTTATCGGGATCAACCAAACCGAAATAGAAAGTGTAGTCATCCTTAAGAATCATTGAGAAATCAACCAAATCGCTCATTTTGAACGAAATATAAAGGAAGAACAGTGAGATCACAATGAAAATGGGAACAGAAGCGAGAAGTGAGAACTTCTGAAGCTGTCTTACGTGTGCAACCGAAATTGCAAAATAGCTGATGAAAATGAAATTGAGAATGATGATAAAGAACAGAACAATGCAGTAAACCGCTACCGCAAAGAACTGCTTGAGCGAGGGAAGATTGAGAATTCCCGTCATCAGCTCTTCCGCCAGTGAAATATATCCTTCGCCGATAACAACGCCTGAGATATAGTCCATAAAGAAGAAGAACGAATACATACAGAGCGCACAGCTGACAACAAACCATCCGCCGTAAACAATAACCTTTGAGCCGAGAAGCTCGTAGCTCGAAACGGGAAGGGTGAAGCTCAGGTATCCCTGCGCACCGAAAAGCGACTTGAAAAAGTCGAAAATAACGAAGAACAAAGTTACGAATATCAACAGGAATGAAACAACAAAAATAAAAATTACCGAACCTGTACGAACGCCCGAAATCTTTTCAAGAAGCTCGGGGCTGATACTCTCGATTTTGCTGATTGCGGTGCAGAGACCGTAAACGGCAAAAAGGATTGCCGCCGCAATATAGAAAAGGCTGATTACTCTTGACGATGCAAGAAAATCGTTTTTGAGAAGTTTCAAAAACTTGTTTCTGTTCTTATAAGCCCCAGTCAACGCTGAACACCTCCTTGAATACTTCGTTGATTGTCTTACCGTTTGCGGTAATGTTTTCAACACTGTCTTTGATAAGAACCTTGCCTCTGCCTATCATCAGGATTGAATCAAAAATTTCTTCAACGTCCTGAATAAGGTGGGTTGACATAAGGATTGTTGAACCCTTGGGTCTGTTTTTGAGGATTGTTTCGAGAATGAAATCTCTTGCAGCAGGGTCAACGCCGCCCATAGGCTCATCGAGAACGTAGAGCCTTGCGTTACGGCACATAACAAGAACAAGCTGAAGCTTTTCCTGCATACCCTTTGACATTGTTTTAACCTTCTGCTTAAGAGGAAGCTTGAAGGTTTCAACCATTTTAAGAGCCTTTTCTTTATCGAAATCATCATAGAAATCGGCAATATAGTTTATTGCGTCCTTGGTTGTCATCCAGCTTGCAAGATATGTTTTCTCGGGCAGATATGCAACAAGAGCCTTGCTTTTGCTGCCGGGTTTACAGCCGTCAATAAGCACTTCGCCCTTGTAGTCGTTAATAAGACCCACAAGAATTTTAATCATTGAAGTTTTACCGCTTCCGTTGGGGCCAAGCAGACCGATAATCTGACCTTCTTTGAAATCGAAGGACACATTTTCCAGAACTCGGTGGGAACCGTAAGACTTGCTCAGATTTTTCACTGAAATAATGTTCGCCATTTTTTCCTCCTGTTATTTTAAAAATCAACGCATACGAATGCATTATAATTCATAATTAGTGTTATTATAGCACTATTAATTATAAAATAAAAGAGTATTTTTACAAAATTTTATACTTTAATTGAATTATTTGTTAAAACGTTCCCGGCGGATTCAAAAAGGGCAGCCTCAACGGCTGCCCTTTAATGTTATTGCATTTTCTCTGCAAGCTTCTTCTGATGCTTGGCTATGCTCTTATCCGCCGCATCGTAAGCCTTGTTGATAACCGAATTCTTTCTTTCGGCGCCGTAGTTTTTCTGAAGTGTACTGTTCTGATAATTCTCAAGTTCAACCGTTGCAAGGTCAACTCTTACGTATTCTTCCCAGTCATAGTCGCCTTCGTTCTTCTCAATATAATAAATTGCACAGCAACCCTCTACGGTATCAAGAACGGTGCTGTCGCCGCTCTTTCTTGCAGGGTCGAAAATCCAGTTATCAATTTCAAAATGATAAGTACCGATTCTGATTGTTTCTTCGCCCATACCGTTCAGGCTTGCAGTATAATTATAGAATCCCTCTTTGGTGCCGTCTTCATTTTTCCATTTGAGATATCTTTCTTCCTCTTTTGCAAAGAGTTCCGCTCTGTTTTCAAGGCTCATTGTGTCATCATACTGTGTGCCGATAAACATAATATCGCAGCTTGTGGAATAGAAAGCGGGAACTTCAACGTAAACAAGATATCTGAACAGCAACCCCTGAACAACGGATATATCTCCTGCTTTGCGTTCGCCTGCAAATGCCCACGCCGCAACTTCATCGCCGTAAACCGAAGATACTCTGTCCTTGCTGATATATCCGCAATCGGTTGCGAATTCCGCATTATAGTTTTCACGGGGGAAGTTTTTGGCTGCGTAATCAATAAGCTGCTGTTCGGTTTTAACAGCCATTGCTTCCGATTCAACGTACTCGCCTTCAATGGGATAAACTCTAAGCTTTGCAACCGAATATTTTCCGTTGCCCCTGTCGCGCTCGGTTTCAACCTTCGCCATATCAAAACTCTGCTTGAGTTCGGTGCTCTTCACCTCGTCATATTTAACCGCAAAAGCAACGATTATTTCTCTTGCCTTATACATTGCGGCAGTCACGCCCTCGCAATAGGTTGCGGCAAGGTCTTCATCAAGAGTTAATTCATTGCTTTCTGCACTTTTTTCAAGAAAATCAAAATGGTCAAAAAGATCGCCTATTGCGCCGTTGTCAAGTTCAACGCCTTTTTCAACCGCCTCATCAAACATCATATAGTTGAGCGCCATGCTGTCGATAAGCTCAATGGTGAAATGCTCTGCCCAGGTGTAATCCTCACGTGCGTGCTTCTGGTCGCGCGGCAGAGTGCTGAGGTCAAAGCCCGTTCTGTTTGCGCCCGTCTGCTGAATCGAATACATAGCAGATTCCGTCTGGAAATAGTATACGTCATAATAATACATCACAAACTCCTGCATAGAGATTTTTCTCTCGCCGAGTTCAAGTGCAACGCCGTATTTTTCGCAGGCTTCGTAGCTGTCAAGCTCTGCCTGGTTGAGAATTTCAACAAATTCAACGGGCATTTTTGTTCCCTTATATTCCGCCATCTCATACTTTGAGTTGCCGTCAACGGTAACGATGGGGTTAACGTCAGGCTTTACGGGCTTGTCTTTTTTTGCGATAAAATAGATTCCCGTTCCCACCGCAACCGCCGCAATAACGGCAATAACGGCTATGATGACTTTCGGGAATTCCTTTTTCTCGGGAACAGGCTTTTTCGCCGAAGGTTTCTTTGTATTTGCTTTTTTCTTATTACTCATTATAAACCACCTCAGTTTTGTTTTCTGACAATTTTATATTCATCGAACGGATTGAAATAAGGGCACTCATTGGTGCCGCCCTGCATAAATCTGTAGAGTTCGTCCTCATCAAGATTTATCTGACATTCATAACATTCGTATTCTTCGTTGTAATCATAATAAGCGCAATGTTCACAGATATCTGCCATTTTGCTCACTCCTTAATAAATAGGAATTATTATTTCGTATTCTGTTTTTCTCACGCCGTTCATCCCGATATCCCTGAGATGGGGCGCAAAGAATATGCCGGGTGCTCTGCCCGCGGGGTAAAGTTCAAGCAGCGGAGCCATAACAAAAGCTCTTTCAAGCACACGGGGATGCGGAAGGGTAAGCTCATAATCCTCCGACTTGAAGCCGTCATAGAGAATAAGGTCAAGGTCAATTATCCTCGGGCCGTTTCTTTTGGTTCTTATTCTTCCCATCGCCGCTTCGATGCCGAGACATTCGCCGAGCAGAACATGGGGCGAAACGCTTGTTTCAACCAGAATTGCCGCATTATAAAATTTAAGGTCGTCCTCACAATCAACGGGGTCTGTTTCATAAACGCCCGATGCCTTCAGAATCTTAACACCCGAAAGCTTGGCAATTGCCCTGATTGCCGCATTTATGTTTTCTATTCTGTTGCCGAGATTTGTTCCCAGCGCAATAACCGCTTCGCTCATCACTTTATCCTCTCTCTGAAAATTTCAACGCCCACATATTCAAAATCCGCTTTTATCGGGGCTTCGGGCTTTTTGAGGAGTATTCTGAGACTCTGAATTTTATCAAAGCTGTCAAAAAGTCCGTCGGCAACCGTCTGCGCCGCCTTTTCAAGCAAATCATATTTGTTTTCGGTAAAAATCTTCTGAATCTGATAAATTATCGCCGAATAACTCACCGTATCTTCAACTTTATCGCTTTCACACGGCTCAGCCATATCAACAAAAGCATCAATATCAAAAATAAAATTCTGACCGTTTGCTTTTTCGTAATCGTGAACGCCGTGATATGCAAAAATTTTTAAATTCCTGATTAAAATTTTATCCATTGGTTTTACCTCTGTATATTGCATCGGCTACTCTTGCGCCCTGAACGGCGGAAAAAACATCGTGAACACGGATTATATCCGCACCGCCTGCAATCGCCGCGGTATGAGCCGCAACGGTGCCTGCATCCCTTTCCGCGCTGTTTTCAATGCCCGTTGCCGAGCCGATAAATCTTTTTCTTGAGCCTGCCGCAAGCAGGGCAACGCCTTTGAATTTAAGCCACTGCATTTCTCTGAGAAGCTCAAGATTATCCTCATATGATTTGCCGAAGCCAAGCCCCATATCAAGGCAGAGCTGATTCTTCGGCAGACCCGATTTTGCCGCAAGGGTCAACGTATCTATAAAAAATCTTCTTACCTCATTGACAACACCGTCAGGGTATTCAGATACTTCTGCCGAGCCGCACGGATTATGCATAACAACGTAGCCTGCCCCGTATTGCCTGCAGAGTTCGGCTATTTCAGGGTTGAAAACACCGCTGACGTCGTTGATGATATCCGCGCCCGCCTCAAGCACTGCTTCGGCGCAGGTCGGATAAAAAGTATCAACCGATATTGCCGCCGAAAGCTTGCCGCAAAGCTCGTTGACCACGGGCATAAGCCGTTCTTTTTCTTCCTCTGCGGAAATAATAACCGCATCGGGTCTTGTTGAATTTGCACCTATATCAATGATATCCGCACCGTTTTTCTGCATTTCAAGGGCATGAGCCGGTGCCTTTTCGGGTGTGTTATAAAGTCCGCCGTCGGAGAAGGAATCGGGGGTGCAATTCAGAATTCCCATAACGTAGGTCTTTTTGCCCAGCGGGAATTCAAATCTTCGCGCCTTGAACATCTCAAATTCCTCCGGTAAGAAGCGAAATTGCCTCTGCTCTTGTTTTTGCGTTGCTTCGCATCGTGCCTCTGAGGGCAGAAGTTCTTGTTTTTGCGCCCGAAGCCCTTGCACCGCGCATCGTCATACAAAGATGCTCAGCCTCAATCACAACGGCAACGCCCTGCGGATTAAGGTTTTCATCAAGAAAATCGGCAATCTGAGCCGTCAGCCTTTCCTGAAGCTGAGGTCTCTTTGCAAATGATTCAACGATTCTTGCAAGCTTTGAAAGACCGATAACCTTGCCTTTTGACGGAATATAAGCGATATGAGCCTTACCCATAAACGGAATAAGATGATGCTCACACATCGAATAAAGCGGAATATCCCTTACAACCACCATTTCTTCGTTTCCGCTTTCATTGAAAAGCTTGAGATGCCTTGTGGGGTCGTCTTCAAGACCCGAAAAAATTTCTTCATACATTCTCGCAACTCTTGCGGGAGTTTCAACAAGACCCTCTCTGTCGGGGTCTTCGCCGATGGCGATGAGAATTTCACGCACCGCCGCTTCTATACGCTGTTTATCCATTTGATTCCGTTCCTTCCGTTTGCGTATTCCAACTCACCTGAACAAGGCCAAGGTGTTTCAGAATTTGGTTTGTGGGGTTCACTTTTTCAAAGTCTACCCCCGATTCTGCAGATATTTTGTGATAACACGCCATATCGCCGTTTGTCAGGGCATCATATGCTCTCTGAGCATCGCTGCCCGATTCAAAGCAGAATTCAACCGCACGGTGACCTGCAATAATTTCATCGGCAACAATCGAAATCATCATTTCTTTGTGTTTGCCGTTATATCTGCCGAAAGACGTGTTCTTTTTTTTATAATAGTTTTCCGCTGTTGCCGTGCATCCGAAATCTTCCAGATAATCGGAATGTGTTTCCGATATCATTTCGTCGTTCACGTTGAAATAGCGGTGATTTTCGCTTTCATTATCCTCGGGGTCATCCCAGGTGCAGTCGAGATGATAATAATCGCCGTTGATATTTACGACGTTCCACATATGGGGACCCGATTCGCCTTTTGGATTTGTAACTTTGCCGCAGATAACGTAATTTTCAATGCCGACACGGTCAAGCATAAGCTGCATCGCCTTGGAATATCCCTCACACGCCGCCTCGCCGTTGACCAGTGCGCCGTATGCAGATGAATAAACGTGTTCGCCGTCATCAATGCCGTATCTGCAGTTTTCGATAATATAATCGTGGATTTCAAGCTCGGTCTGCCATTCGTCATCGGGGTCCGAAAGGGAAGCAATAATCTCATCGCAGACCGCATCAAGCTCCGCCTTCCGAGCTTCGTATTCTTCTTTTGTGAAAATATAATCAATCGAACAAAGCAAGCCGAAGCCTATCTCGCGGCGTGAAACCAGCCTGCCCGTGAAAAATATATCGGGGTTATCCCTGAGAAGCGCGGCAAACACGGTGTCAAGCTGCTTATCGTCAAGCTTCGGGATATACACTTCATCGGGCATTGTATATATCTTCGAAAAGATTTTATCGTAGGCACGCTTTTCAACGTCGGAAAGACGGCTGTAATAGAATTTATCCGAATTGACCGAGCCGCTTTCTTCCGCCTGAGTTTCGCTCTGAGTCTGCGTTGTTTCTTCAATCTGAAGTCCGCCGTCCGTATATCCGCACGAAACGCACGAAACGGCAACGGCAGCAGCGCATATAACAATCAGAAAACACTGAAATAATTTCTTCATATCATTCCTCTTATTTCACCTTTTCGGGCTTATCAACGGTTCTTATTGATGCAAAGCCTTCCTCAACAAGTATTTCTATTCCCGATTTTGCGGATGAATAATCAACAATCGTGAGGTCGGTTTCGAGTGTGTTTGATATTCTTGAAAAAATACTGTCGCACTTGCTGATATTGGACGGTTTGAAAACGCAGGCAAGCACTTCGCTCATCGCATCCGCCTGCAAATCCCTGCCGTCTTCATCAAGCGTGCAAAGATATCTGATATATTTGAAGAGAGTGTCACCCTTCATATTCTGCTTGCCCTTAACAAGAGTCAGCGCAAAATCTCCGCTTCTGTAGGTAATCTGCTCGGGCACGGTAATATCAAAGCCGCCGAAATAGTTTATCATCGACTTGAAGCCTTCTTCATCGGAGCCGATATACCCGTCTATCTTCGTTTCAAACTCCGCCTCCATATCGGCAACAAGTTTTTTGATTCCCTCCGAAGCGAAAACCTGCCTTATGCTTTCTTCATAGCCTCCTCCGAGCTTTCTGTTGACGTCGAGAGTGCATACAACCGCCCGTCTTTCAGGCATTTCAACGTTGACGAGCCATGCAAAACGCAGTTCGCTGCCGTCGGCACACCAGAAAAGATACGTCTTTTCCGCCTCGATTTCAGCCTGCTCTTCAACAAGGGTAACGCCGCCGTCATCCTTGCTGTTGCCGCTGACTATCGCAAAAATTGAAACGGCAAGCACGGCAACAACGCAGAACACGAGGATTGCAACAAACTTCTTTGTTTCTTCGCCCTTGCTCTGCTTTGTTGTTTTGAACATTATATTTTTCGGTCTTTTAGCCATAAAAATTATCTCGCTTTTACAAGTATTGCCGCAGTTTCTTTTTTAAGATAAAGTTCTCTGCCGCTGACGGTGCCTCCCGTCAGTGCCTCATAGCCCTCCTCGGGCAAAACGTAAACTATCGAATGGCTGTTGCGGTTTGCAACGGTCATTATGCTTTCTTCGGCATTCCTTCTCTCATAGGCAACGCAGCCGAGCGCCGCCGAAACGGGCACGAATTCTCCCGTTTCAAACACCTTATGCTCCTTACGGAGCCTGCCGAGGAAACGGTAGTGGTCAATAAGCTCCGAATCCTCTTTGCCCCAGGGATAGCACCCTCTGTTGAACGGGTCTTCGCCGCCGTCAACGCCTGCCTCATCGCCGTAATAAACGCAAGGCACGCCGGGAAGGGTAAACTGCATTGTTGAAATAAGCCTGAGCAGGGTTTTGCCGAAAGCTTTCTGCTCATCTGTCAGACCGCCCTTGTATCTCTCAAGGTGGCTGCTTTTATAGTTGCCGAGGGTGGCAAGCCTTGAAAGCACACGGCAGGTATCGTGGGTGCCGATATGATTCATAAGGCAGTCAACCGCGGGCTTGGGATAATTTTCGCAAATCTCCCATATTTTATCGTTGAACCCCTCTGCAACTCCGCTTATCGCAAAGCCGATAAGTGCATCGGCAAAAGGATAATTCATAACCGAATCAAGCTGTGCGCCCTGAAGATAGCGTCTTCTTTGGCTGTAGCTGATTTTGTTTGACGCATCTTCCCACACCTCACCCAATATATATGCATCGGGCTTTTCCGACTTGACGGCATTTCGGAGCGCATCAAGAAATTTATCGGGCAATTCATCGGCAACGTCAAGCCTCCAACCGCTTGCGCCTGCTTTTATCCATTTGCGGAGAATACCGTTTTCGCCTGCGATGTAGTCTATATATCCGCCGTTTTCCTCGTCGATTTCGGGCAGGATATCAACACCCCACCAGCAAGCGTATTTATCGGGATATTCTTCAAATCTGTACCAATCGTAATACGGCGATTCTTTGCTGTTATACGCACCGATTGAATCGTATCTTTTTTCTTTGTTGAAATAAATGCTGTCCGCACCCGTATGGCTGAATACGCCGTCAAGCACGATTTTTATGTTTCTCTTCTCCGCCTCTCTGCAAAGGCTTGAAAAATCATCTTCACTGCCCATAACGGGGTCTGTTTTTTCATAGTTTGCGGTATCGTAGCGGTGGTTTGACTGCGCCTCAAAAATCGGGTTGAGATAGATACAGCCCACACCGAGCGATTCAAGATAATCAAGCTTCTGCTCAATGCCCTTGAAATCACCGCCGAAAAAGTCGTATTTTGTTATTTTTCCGTCGCCGTCAGGCTCCCACATAGGCTCTGCGCCCCAGTCGGAGCGTAAAATTCTGTCCACGGGAATATTTTTCTTTTCCGTACCCGAATTGCAGAAACGGTCAGGGAATATCTGATAAATAACCGAGCCTTTTATCCAATCGGGGGTTTCAAAATCCTTTGAATAAACCGTCAGCTGAAAGCACGTGCCGTCGGGCGAGATTCTGCCCGTTGAGTTATCAAATCTTGTTATAAGGCTTCCGCCGTTTTTCTGCGCAACGGCAAAATGATACCAGTAAAGCCCCTCCTTTTCGGGAGTGAAGCTCACTTTCCACCACTCTTCGTTGTTTTTTTCGGGTTTTTCCCACACCATGGGATAAACGTCCGATTTTCCGCTGTCGGAATTTATAACAAGGCTTGCCCCCGTACAGCACAGATTGCAGGGCAAAACTATTCTTATCGTTACCTCTTCGCCCTCACGCACTGCACCGAAGGGTGTTTTATGATAACTCAGCCTTGAATTATAGGGTATGAAATCCATTGTGTCATTCCTTAAAGTTAATTAGCTAAAGGCAGTTCGGTTATTTTTATAAGCAGATCCGTCACAAAATAACCCGTTGCAACAAGAAGAATTATTCCTGCCGCAATAAGAATTGCCGAGGTGATTTTCTTTTTTCTGACCCGTTCTTCATAGCTCGGTCCTTCACCGAAGCGGTCTGAAAAATCGGTTATGCTCTTGCGCTGAGAAGGCTTGAGCGTCTTTTCTATTTTTCCCTTTTTAGGCATTGCTCCTTACCTCTCATCCAAAAATATTTTTATCGCTGAAGCCTGCAAACGCAAGCGAAATAAGCGCAACGTAAAGAAACATTGCGGGCTTGCCCTTGAAAGCTTCGGGGATATCTTCGTTTTTGTTTATAAATTCGGAGCCTTTGTTGATAAGCGCGGCGGCAACAACGAACGCAATGCCTGCGCCCAGACCCGAACCGATACTGCCTGCAAAAGAATAAGCGGCAGAATTGTTGATATGGGGAATCGCAAAAACAAGAGTGTTGAACGCGGCTATTCCGAGCGTGCTGAGGAATTTATCGGATGCTCTGAAAATAAGCTTTGCAAAAACGGCAACAACCGCATAAACCGCGGCAAGAACAATGCCGTAAATAATCGCCTGAACCGCGTAGCTGAGTTCATTCTGACCCGCAAAATGATTAACCAGCGCACAGAAAGCGCTTGTCACAACCGAGAAGCCCGAAATCATTGCGGCAATTTTTCCGAACGAGCCGGGTTTTGTTGATGCTCTGAACGCCTCGCTCATTCCGAGACCCGAACTGAAAACAAGGTTCTGAACAAACACCGCATAAAACGCGGTCAGGAGCAAATCCGTAATCATTTTCATCATTGTTCATCCCCCGTTTCTTCGGTTTCTATGCCGAGGGTTCTGAGAAGGTCGTCAATTTCTTCAACGGTACGGAATTTTTCTTTTTCCGTTTCTTCCGTCAGAATTTCGGTTTCTTTCAGAATATCGGGAACTTCGATGATTTTTTCTTCCTCAGGCTGAATCTCCCGAACCTCTTCGGGCTGAGCTTCTCTGTGAACCTCAAATTCGGTTGTTTCTTCGGGATATCTCTTTGAAACAAATGATTTCAGCGCCGCCGCCATAAAACCGAGAATGATAAGGCAGCCGAACGGCAGAAGCATTCCCTTAAAAGAAACGGGAAGATTGAGCGCCGCTCCGCCGATGGTTGACGAGCCGAGAATTTCTCTGACGGCACCCACAAAAATAAATACGGCGGATGCACCGAGACCGACCGCCGCCGCATCGTAGAGCGCAAGCTTCACCGTATTTTTAACGGCAAACTGCTCGCAATGAACGGCAACAACGGAATTAATCGCAATCAGCGGAATAAATATTTTCATACTCAGGCTCAGATTTATGAGCGTTTTTGTTTCGATATACCAGAGAACGGGGCAAATCAGCGCAAGTCCGATGATAAGATAAAGCGGCATTCTTACCCATCTCGGTATTTTTTTCATCAGTGCGCTTGCAATGAAACACACCGCAATAAGCTCCGCAAACGCAACAACTGAAAGCATTACCGCGCTTTTCAGCGAAGTTGAAGCGGCAACAACGGGGCAAAGACCCGCAAGCTGAACAAGAACGGGATTAAAAATAACCGAACCTTTCCTGAAAACGTCTCCGAAAGAAAGTTTGCTGCTCATTCAGCCGCCTCCTCTCTGCCCGAAGAAGCCTTCTTTTTCTTTGAAGGAATTCTTTTGACGGCGGAGTTGATCAGCGGCGAGAATCCGTTTGCGAGAAGTATAGCAAAGCATACGCATTCTTCGTATGTGCCGACTCTTCTCATAAGCATACAGAGGAATCCGCAGACCGTGCCGTAGAAAAATCTTGTAAGACGGCGTTGGGGCTGGGTTGAATGGTCGGTAAGCAGAAACACTGCCGCAAAAAGAAGCGAACCCGCCGAAAGCTCCATAACAACGCTCGTCATCGCCGATGCATTGACCCTCGGGAATATTGCCGACCATAAAATGCAAAAAAGGATAAAACCCGCAGGCGCAAGAAGCGCGCCTTTTCTTCTGATAAGAAGAACTATTCCGCAGGCAACCATAAGCAGACCGCAGCCCGTACCCATCGGACCTGCAACGTTGCCGCTGATTATATCAAACATATTGACGGCGTTGAGATGAACGGCATTTCCGCCCAGAAGCAGAGAGCCGATCGAACCCGAGCCGAGCATTTTTTCTGCGGAATTATAAGAATAATCAAAAATCTGCTCTTTGAAGCATATGCTTACAAACGCAAAGCCTGCCGCCGCAGGCACAAACGGCGCTTTGAGGGAGCCGCCGAACGGAACTTTTGCAACCGTGACGGCGAAAGCGGACGCAACCGCAGGCACGTAAAGAGGAACACCCGCAGGGAGCATAACCGCTATGGCGGCGCCTATGAAGATGTTGCTCAGGTCTCTGAGCAAAAATTTTCTTTTAAGGAACAAACAGAATATCATATCGCTGATTGCGGCACTCAGCACACCGACGGCGATAACCGCAAGCGCACGCGCGCCGTAATAAACCGACGAAAGAATACAAGGCGCCGCAAGCATTACGAGATAGTCCCCGTAAAGCGAGGAAACCTTTGGAGTATTCTGTTGGTTTTCTTTATTTGACAAGGTTTTCACCTCTGAATTTCCATTATTTATTTATTGCATACCGCACCCGTTGAGCATAAAATATTACATAAGAACACTCTGCAGGAGGAGCAATATGAAAATCAATTCAACCGCCGATGACAGAATCACCGTCGACCTGACAAAGCAGGATATGATTGAGCTTGATATTACATACGAAGATATGGATTATTCCACAATAGAAACAAGACGCGTTATCTGGACTCTTCTTGACGAGGCAGGCAAGGTGCTCGGCAAGGATTTTGACCCGACCCGAAGAATGATAATCGAAGCAATACCAAAAAACGAGGGCGGATGCATTCTCAATTTCACCATTCTCGATTCAAAAAGAAAGCACTCCAAACAGCTTTTGAAAAAACAAAGCGAGAGCATTATCTGTGAGTTTAAAAACAGCGATGCTCTTTTTCTTGCCGCCGAGGGCTGCAAAACGGATATGCAGAGCAGTCTTTATGAAAAAGGCGGAAAATACAGGCTTATAATCAGCGGTATCGCCGATTCAAGGGATATCAGGCTGTATTTTTCCGAGTTTTCTCATATCATCAATGCCGATAAGCTCATCTGCGAATATACAAAAGAGCATTGGAAATGCATTGTTGAGCAGAATGCGGTTTCGGTGCTGTCAGAGAATTTTCAGTGAAAAATTAAAAGTGAAGAGTGAAAAGTTTCGGATAGGCTCTGCCTATGACCGATTATATTTCGGGTGTGGACAACGCCCGCCCTTAACTGTTCACTTTTCATTATTCACTGTTCACTGCAGAATCATCGCAAAAGCCCTGATGATTACGCATTGATATATGCCTTTTCAGCAAGCTCGCGCAAATCGGAAATCGCCTTTGCCGCATCTTCCGCGCCGAAAACGGCACTGCCCGCAACAAAAACGTTGGCGCCTGCCGACGCTGCGGTTTCAACGGTCTTTTCGTTGATTCCGCCGTCAACCTGAATATCAACGTCAAGACCTCTGCGTTCGATTTCTGCACGCAGGGTCTTTATTTTATCCATTGTTTCGGGCATAAACGACTGTCCGCCGAAGCCCGGCTCAACCGTCATAACAAGCACCATTGAGAGCTTGTCGAGAAGCGGAAAAACTTCCTCTGCGGCGGTTTTCGGCTTTATGCTTACGCCTGCCTTGCAGCCGCATTCAATGATTTTATCAACCGTTGCCTGAGCAGGCGATGAACTTTCAATATGAAAAGTTATGATATCCGCACCTGCTTTTTTGAAATCCTCAATATAATCAAGCGGCGTATCAATCATAAGATGAACGTCGAAAACAAGGTTTGTTTTGGGTCTGATGCTCTTGATGACGGGCGCGCCGAAAGTGATGTTAGGCACAAACCTGCCGTCCATAACGTCGAGATGAAGATAATCCGCACCGCAGTCTTCCATTCTTTTGCTCTCGGCACCGAGTGCAGAAAAATCACTTGCAAGAACGGACGGAGAAATTTTAATCACAAAACACTCCTCCTTATAATAATTCAATTTATTATATCAGTTTCAAACATCAAGGTCAATATATAAGTAATAAGTTTACATATTATTAAAAGAAAAACGGACAGCCACAACTGTCCGTTCAAATCATACGAATCTTGTTATTTCAACTATAATTCTGCCTTTTTTCGACACGGCAGAGCAGCCGTTGATGATTATCCGCCCTTTTCGGCGGAAAACGATTTTGTCGCCCTCCGAGACTTTCTTATCGGGCTTTATGCATTCGGTATCGTTAACAAAAACAACGCCGCTTTCAATCGCCGCTGCCGCATCGTTTCTGGACACCCTGAATGCGTTTTTTACAACGCTGTCGAGCCTCATTGAAGACACGGTGAAACTATCGGGCACACCCGTCGGTTTCGCGCCGTTTTCGGCGGTTGAAACGGGTATGATTTCCGCTTTGAGAGTGCCTCTCCCCGCCTTGCCCATATTCTCGGCAATGAAGGGCGCAATCTTTGACAAAACAACCATTTTACAGCCGTTTTCGTCAACAGCAATATCGCCCGTTGTTTCGCGGCGAATTCCAAGCCCCATAAGGGCTCCGAGGTAGTCGCGGTGGCTGAGGGCAGGCGAAAATTTATCCTTTTCGAGCCTTATCACCGCAAGCGGATTATCATCGGGATTTTCGCTGAAATATGCCCTTAAATCATCTGCATTTTCAGCTTCGATATACTCGGGCAAAAACACCGCAACGGTGCGCTCCGCATCCTCGAAAACGCCGTAGAAAATCATCTTCACGTCGGGGTATTGAAGCCTCGTTTGAGCCGCAACGGAACGCTCGTGCATATCGAGAAAATCACTGTTTGTTATCATCGAATTTTCACTGCAAAGGCGTGCTTTATCTTCGATTTTGTCAATTAAAAGCCTGTCTTCCCGTGTCATATATTTTCTTTCCAGAATTTTTCGATTTCGTCTTTTTTCGCCGCAACCGAGCCCTGAATCATCTCGGGTTTTCCGCCGCCTCTTGCACCCAGAACGGCGTTCATTTTTTTGCCGATTTCTCTCACGTCGGTGTTTCTGCTTGTGACTGCATACTTATAGCCGTTTTCGTCATCGCCCGAGAAAACCGCCGCAATTTCAACGTTTTCGGCAAGCATATCGCTGAAAATCCTTGCGTCGTCGGAGCTTCCTCCGTCATCAAAAACGCAGCATTCTCTGCCCGAATATGCGGCTGTTTTATATGCAAAAATCTCTTTTTTGAGGTTGTTGTACTTGACTCTTTCTTCGTGAAGCTGAGCCATGACTCTTTCAACGGCAGGAACGATTTCATCGGCTTTTGCCTTGAGAAGATTTGAAATTGCAAGCACGTTTTTGTTCTTTTCGCGGTAATCGTCAAGTGCCTTTTCGCCAATCTGCAGAGTCACTCTGACGCCTTTTTTATAGTTCATCGAGGAGATGACTTTTATCACTCCCACCTCACCCGTAAACGCAACGTGAGTGCCGCAGCAGGCGCATAAATCAACGCCGTCGATGCTTATCAGACGCACCTGACCTTTAATCTCTTTTTTGCTTCTGTAATCATAGTTTGCAAGCTCGCAATCGGCAGGATAAATCGCTTTAACGGGCAGATTTTTATAAACCGCTTTGTTTGCGGTTTTCTCCGCTTCTTCAAGCTGCTCCGGGGTCACAACGTCGCTCAGGTCAACGGTTATTCCGCTTTCGCCCATATGAAAACCAACGTTATCAACGCCGCACATTTTATGAACCGCACCGAGGAAAATATGCTCGCCCGTATGCTGCTGCATAAACAAAAATCTTCTTTCAAAATCTATGCCGCATTCAACCTCTCCGCCGACTTCCGATGCGCAGATATGAACCACGTCATCACCGCTTTCAACGGTATCAATAACTTCTGCGCCGCCGATGAAACCGATGTCACCCGGCTGACCGCCGCCCTCGGGAAAAAATGCGGTTTTATCGAGAATAACCTCATATCCTCTTTCTCCCTTTACGCAGGAAACAACGTTTGCCGTAAAATTCTTTATATACTGATCTTCGTAGTAAAGCTTCTGTGTCATTTTTATTTCCTCTTATGATTTGTATTCAAAAGTCTGCTCATTCTGAAGCACTGCAAGATATCTGCGGCACTCTTCCTTTGCCTTTTCAAGGTCAAGGTCAAGATAATTGCCGCATTCTTTCTTTGTGTTGCCGAAAACTTCGCCGTCATAGACAATGATATCGGCAAGGATTTTCTTTGTTATTTCAAGGATTTTTTTGTTGTCTGCATTGCGCACAAGCAGATAAAATCCCGTTCTGCATCCCATAGGGCCGAAATAGATAACGTCGTCCTTTATCTCTGAATTTCTCACGAAAGTTGCAAACATATGCTCAACGGTGTGTGCCGTTGTCGTATCCATAAAACTGCCTGCATTGGGAACTCTCGTTCTCATATCGTAGGTTGTGATATCGCCGTCAATTCTCGAAACGTAAATGCCCTCGGTAAGAAGGTCGTGGTCAACGGTGAAGCTTGTTATTTTGTTCATATTTTTCTTTCCTTTCTGCGTCTGATTAACGAAATTATAAACGAATATAACGGTAAAATGTATAAGTAGCAAGCGAGAAGAATCGAAGCATCGGGCGCACCCGATGATGTAAGCGGCACTGCCGCGGCGATTGACCAGGGAACAAGCGGCGAAATCACAACCGCCGTGTTTTCAAGATTGATTGCCGCTTTTTCTTTATCTTTTTCCATTCCGTCACAAAGCTGATGCGTGAGAATAATCGCCAATGTCTGGTTGCAGGAGATAAGCGAGGTGAGAACGGTGGTTATCATCGTTGCACCGAACGGGGTTATTTTATTGCCGAGTGCGGATATTTTTTCTTTCATCGAATCGAGCAGTCCCGTTTTTGCGAATATGCCCGAATACGCCGACGAAATGCAGACTATCGCCGTTGCGTTGAGCATTGAAACAAGTCCGCCGCCGCTCATCATATTGCTCAGCTGTTCGGTTTTGGGTTCGTAGCCGAGAATAAGAGTTTTAAGGGTCTGAGCAAAGCCGATATCCTGAACGGTTATGCCGATTACGGAAGCCGAAACAAGGCTCGCAAGAAGCACGTATTTTGTTTTCACCCTGAAAAGCGAAAGTGCAAGGATAACAACCGCAGGGATAACCGTGACGGGATTCAGGCTGAACTCCGCCGAAAACATCATCTTAAGGTCGGGCGCATCACCCGAAACACCGCTCGAGAAACCGAGAACGAGATAAATCACGCAGGCAATCGCAGTCGGAACTGCCGCAGTGCGGAACATATTCTTTATGTTTGTAAAGATATCGGTTTTCGTAAGCTCGGAAACAAGCAATGCGCTTGTTGAAACGGGCGAGCATCTGTCGCCCCAGAGAGCGCCCGAAAGCATTGCACCGCCTACGATAACGGGGTTCATTCCCATTGATTTTGCCATCGTCATACAGATAACACCCATCGTTGCCGAAGTGCCGAAAGAGGTGCCCATCAGGAATGAAACGAAAGCATTGAGAATGAAGGTCATCAGCACGAAAATCCGGGGACTGATAAAGCCCGAAGCGGAGCTGATGATGAACGCAATCGTACCCGATTCACGCCACGATGCGGTCAGCAATCCGATAAGCAAAAAGTTGATGAGAATGTTTTTTGAGGTTTTGATTCCGTCAAAAATCATTTTGAATATTGACTTGAAAGAGTGTTTTTTTATTTTTGCATATGCGCTGAAAACCACCAGTCCAACACCGAGTGCGTAAAGAACGGATAAATCAAATATAACACACACCAGCAATGCAAGGCAAAACAGCGCTAAAGTAACAATTTCCATATAATCATCTTTTTCATAAAAAATCGGTGCGAAATAAATTCACACCGATCAATTATATATCATATTATTGCTTTTTTCAAGAGCGATATTACCAATCGAGAGATACATAGTACGGTCCGCCTTCTCTTCGTATATGACCGCAAGTGCTTGAAGCGATATATCTCACCTTATGCTCCTTGTCATTGTATGCACATATCAGAAAATCATAAAATGTTCTGTAATTTTCACTGCCGTTGGAATGCCAGTTTTCTATTTCAAATTCGTTTTTGGATTTTTCATAAAGAAGTTCATCTTCACAGCGTTTTTCGGGTTCTTCGCCGTAACCGAGTATGTAATCAAACTCAACCTTGCCGTAGCCTTCATAATACACCAGAGTCCAGTCGCCTTTTTTGACAACGTTGTAGCCGCTGTTTTCCGCTGCCATTTCCGCAAGAACATCAAGTTTATATTTGGTCTTATCCATATGTTCAATCTCAATAAGTCTGTTTTCAAGAATAAAATTTTCCTCCAAATCTTTCTTGAAAATCTCGTATTCAACATCGGATAAAACCCATTCGGCACAGATATCGTAAGTGCCGTAAGCTCCGTCCCAACAAGGCTGATATTCATAGAAATATTTTATCGAATCGGGATATGTATCCTTTGCACTGTCGGGGATTTTTCTGGGGAAAACTCTGTACATATTTCCGAAATCGTTGTATGTTTCGTCACTCCACACCAAAGAATCATCAAGTTTCAGATAATCATCGGGGTCTGTGGTCTGAGAATAAAACGGAGTTATCGTGCAAAAGGCCAAGAAAAATGTAATAAAAAACATAACAACCGTTCCCGCAGTGGAAATCAAGTTCATTATCAGCGATGCACATTTGATTTTTCTGCCGGTTTTTTTTCTGAAATTCATTAAAATGACGGTTATCATCAATATTGCAATCACAACCCAGCCGAGGCTGAACAAAGAAAGCTTTATCTGACCTTTATTTTCCGTCAATTTAATGAATCGCACGTCAAAAACCGGAATGCAGTAAAGAATAAACCAATATAAAGCATTGGCAAGCAAAGTCGAAGAATAAAGTATTGCAACAATCTTAAAAATCAGCTCTTTCAAAGGCAGTTTTGTGTCTTCTTTCGGCACCTGCTTTTCTTCAACCGTTTCGCAGAGCGATTCGCATATCGTTTCAATCGTCACGTTTTCATCAAACGAAATACCCTTGAGTTTTTCAACGATTTCCGTTTCGTGTGCGATATTGTTTTCGGTCTGTTCGATGAAATTTCTAACAATATTTTCTGCAGTTGAATTATCGTCAACCATACTTTTTATTTCCGCAATGGAAAATCCCGCTTTTCTGAGCAAAGCAACGTTTTTAAGCCTTTCAACATCGCCGTCGGAAAACTCAACGCGCTTTCTTCCGCTGTATGATTCCGCAATACTCGGCAACGCCAAACCCTCGTCAATATAAAGCCTTATGGCTCTGTCGGTCAGTCCCGTTTTTTCAATAACTTCTTTAATTTTCATCAAAACCGACCTCCTTTCGGGGCAATAATACATTTCCACCCAACGTGAATGTCAAGCCTTTTCTCAAAAATTATAACCTTTTTCCGCTTTCATTTCAACCTTTGCCCCCTGAACCCGTATAAAATGCAGAAAATTGCCCGATATGTATAATGTTACTAAAAAAATGTTTTAAATTTATTATATATTTTCCTGAAAATGTATGGAAATTTCTTTTTTACTATGATATAATCATTGATGGCTTATTCCGTAAACTTTGCGGAATAGGGTTTAAAAGTTTGTTTATTATTATTTTGGAGGTAGATACCAATGGCTTACAAGTACGTTTATTTGTTCTCCGAAGGTAACGCAGATATGCGTGAAATCCTCGGCGGCAAAGGCGCAAACCTTGCAGAAATGACAAAGATCGGTCTCCCCGTTCCTCAGGGCTTCACAATTTCAACCGAAGCTTGCACAAAGTACTATGAGGACGGCAAGAAGATCAACGATGAAATCCAGGCTCAGATCATGGAATACATCGTTAAGATGGAAGAAATCAC
>JAZSBC010000072.1:0-8448 GCA_045602245.1 Acutalibacteraceae bacterium
TATCTCAATATAAAAAAGGGGAGCTGTTTTTCAGCTCCCTTTCGTTTTATCTTCTATTTTTCCTCTCCAGAAATTCCTCATAAAGCTTCTGCTTCATTTCATCGCTGTATTCGTAAGTCCAGAGATTGTATATTCCGTTGAAATCCTCAAAGGTTTCATCGGGATATATTTTTGTCTGACCGAATTTGTAGGGCAGGGGAATTTCAACCGTGCCGTTTGATGCAATGTGATATTCCTTCGCAAGCTCAACGGCAACGCGGTTGGGCTCTTGCCGTGGAAATTCTTCGTCAAACTTGATAACCGTTACCGCAAACAGAGCGCAATCCGCATCTGCAAGGCGGTAAAATTCGGTTGAAGTGCCTGTGTGTCCGTGGTGCGAAACCTGAACAACGTCGCATTTGAGGTAATCTCCCCATCTCGGCACAATCACCTTGTCGCTCTCGATTGCCGAATCACCGGGGAAAAGCACCTTACTGCCGTTTGCGTGCATCATAAGCGAGGTTGAGGAGTCGTTATAATCCCTTGCCGAATTCGGATAAACGTCTTCGTGGGTGCATAAAACAACAAATTCAAGATTTCTCACAAAAAAATGCTGGCCTGCGTGGAGATTCACGCGGCGGATATCGGGACGCTCTTTGAGCGAATTCTCAAACCGTGCAGTAATCGCGTGATTGGGGTCACCCCAGAAATGACCGTCTCTGTGGTCAGAGGGCGGAAAATTATAATAAACCGCTTCAATTTCGATTTCGTCTTTGTGGTAATCAATGATATCGTTGAATTTTGAAACGTGGTCATCGTGACCGTGAGAGAAAAACCAGCCCGCAACAACGGGCTTTCTGCCACCGTTCATTTTCTTGAGAAATTCAATTATTCTCACGTCATCGTTGACCGAATACATATGAGCGCTGTCAATAACAAAGAAACTGCCGTCACAACAGCGCACAACGTAACACATACCGCAGTCAATCAGGCTGTGGTCAACCTCAAACTGCCAGAGTGCAACGGGATAATCCGAAGCACAGTTTTCGGGAGATTTGTTGAAAAGATTTTTATTCGGGTCTGCAATAAAACGCATTTTCTTTTCGCTTTCGCAGTAATAAACGTGTATCAGTTTTTCGCCGATATACGTTCTGAAAACGTTGTTTTTAAGCTCGTGGCAGTCATAGAGCGCATATCCTTTGTCCTCGATAAAACCGCACTGAAGCTCAAAATCTTCCCTTGTGCAGTCGTTGAAAAGAAGCATTTCGCAGCCCTTGCCGCAGTCGTATCTGCCAAACGGCTTTTCTGTGAGGCTGACTGAATTGAAAGTGTTTTCCATAAAGAACGTCCTTTATTTATCGGTAAGATTTCTTATCCATTTTTTGCTTTTGAAACGGTACAGACTTATTGCGATTTTTGGTATATCCTCGCAAAGATACATTGCAACAATGAGCCATTTGAATTCAACGTCTGTGAAAAGTCCGAGGTATGCAACAACGGGCGCGCCGAGAAGATAAAGCGATATCATATCGCAGGCAATGCCGATTTTAGTATCGCCGCCTGCCCTGAAAGTGCCTACAATGAGTGTGTACGGAATGTTTCTGAAAGGCAGCCATAAGCAATAAATGAGGATAAGCGACGATGCGATGTCAAACGCAGTCTGTGTTTCAATATTGAGAAGCGAGAGAATCGGATTCCTTGAAAACGCAAGAACGGAGCCGGTTATAATACCGATTATCGGCGTCATTATGACAAACTTTTTTGCAATCTTGTATGCGCCGCTTTCGTTGCCTTCGCCGATGGTTTTGCCCGTCATTATCGAGCAGGCGTGGCAGATACCGACAAAGAAAACGAACGCAATCTGTTCAATGGAGCTGAATATTGTGTAGCCTGCAAAAGCTTCTTCGCCCTGCCTTGCAAAAACCATTGAGTAGATGTTTGTGCCGATTGCCCACGCAACTTCGTTAAAAACAACGGGCAGACACACAACCGAAAATCTGCGGAAGAAGTCTTTTGTAAGCGTGAAAAACTCTTTGAATTTTGCGTTGTAGATATCTTTTGACGTGCGCAGAACAATAAAAAGAAGAGTTGCCTGCACAACGGTTGAAGTGAGCGTCGCGATTGCAGCGCCTTTCAGCCCGAGAGCGGGCAAACCGAGTTTGCCGTTGATGAGAATATAGTTGAGCGAGGTGTTCACGGAAACCGCAGCGATTGAAGTGTAAAGAGGAGGGTTGACTTTTTCCGTTGACCTGAGTGCAACGCAGGAAATCTGGTTGAATGCTGCAAACGGTGCCATAAACGCAACGATTTTCATATAGTCTGCCGCGGCAGCGATTACGGGCAGCTGTTCTTTATCCGAACCCGTGAATATTGCCGCAAGCTGTTCGGGAATAAAAAGCATTACCGATGTAAATAACGCCGCAACCGCAAATCCGAAAATAAGGGCAATGCCGTATGATTTGCGGATGTTTCCCTTTTCTTTTGCGCCCCAGAACTGGGCGATCATTGCCGCCGAACCGGAAGATATGCCGAAATAGAAAAGATTCATAAGGAATATCCATCTTGATGAAACGCCGACTGCCGAAACCTCTGTGTTGCCAAGCCCCGTTACCATTGCTGTATCTATAAGCTGGGCGCAGGAAACAAGAAGCTGCTGAAAAGCAATCGGCAGCGCGAGTTTAAGCATATTTCTAAAGAAACTGTTTTTGGTCTGCATATTATTTTCCTGATTTCAATTTATTGTCAGGATATAGTATATTTATAAACAAACGAAATGTCAATAAATATGGTGATTATAAATTTATATTGTCATATACTATTGATTTTTGATTTTATCTGAGTTATAATTTTCTAAATAAGCGAAAGCAAATACTAACAAGAAGGTGCATCGTTATGTCACAGTTCAACGAATTTTCAGGTGTTTATTCACTGCTTCTCACTCCCTTTAATTGGGACAAAACAATCGATTACAAGGCTTATGAGGAATACGTTGCCTGGCAGGCAGCATATAAGCCCCAGCATCTTTTCGCAGTATGCGGTTCATCGGAAATGACTCAGCTTACTCCCGAAGAGAGAATAAAGTGCGCAGGCCTTGCGGTCAAGAATTCAAACGGCGTTCCCGTTTTTGCAACAGCTAACCTCGCTGCGGATTTCAATGACGAAATCGAAGAAATGAAGCAGCTTGAGCAGCAGGGCGTAAGCGGTCTTGTTTTTGTAACAAAGGGTATGTGCAATAAACCCGATGAGATGTATGAATATATGATGTCGCTTGCTTCTCATACAGAGCTTCCCATCATTCTCTATGAATTCCCCGGCCTTCAGCCCCATCTTATGGACAGCGTTACATACGGCAAGCTTGCCGCAACCGGTAAGTTCAAGGGAATCAAAGATACAACCTGCAAAATGCCTGAGATTGAAGCTAAAATTGCCGTTCAGGGCGATTCAAACGTGCTTCAGGCAAACATTCCTTTCCTTTATGATGCTTATCTCAAGGGTGCAAGAGGCGTTATTGCAACTCCCACCTCATGCGGCGCAGGTCTTTTCGTTAAGATGTGGGATGAATTCACCAAGGGCGACCTTGAAGCGGCAAGAATAACCCATCAGCATATCATTTCTCTTGATAACTGCATTGATTCAGGCTTCTGCGCAAGCGCAAAGTATCTTGTAGGCCTTCAGGGCATCAATATGAAATGGTTTACCAGAGGCACACACGACCTCGGCCCTGCAAGAAAGAGATCAATCGAAGTATGGTATGACTGGGCAAAAGCAGAAGGTATTCTTTAATTAAACGTATTTAAGATACGGGGGACAGTAATGAAAAAATTAAGAGCCAACGTGTGCGCTGTAACGCACGCAGGCAGAATCAGAAAAGAAAACGAAGATAACTATAACCTCAACGGCAGACTCACCTCAACGGGCGACCTCAAGAAAGGCTCTGCATTCGTTCAGAATATGTCTGAACCCTTCCACCTCAGCGTTTGCGACGGTATGGGTGGCGAAAGCTACGGCGAAATCGCTTCGGGCATTGCCGTTGAAACAATAGCGGCGCATTCCCATTACGTTTATGAAAGCGGCGAAGATTTCAGCTATGCAATTTCGAATTGCCTTGATGATGCCAACAGCCGCATCTGTGCCGAGATTTCGGCAAAAGGCAAGCGTATGGGTACCACTCTTGCGGCAATTTACGCCGTTAATGGCAGGGTGTATTGCGTCAATATCGGCGATACAAGAGTTTATCATTATTCAAACGGCATCCTTGAGCAAATCAGCTTTGACCATACTCACGCGCAGACAATCGTTGACGCAGGTCAGGTATCTCAGGATAATATCAACCGCATTCCCGATGCAAAAAGGCTCACCCGTCACCTCGGAGTATTCCCCGAAGAAGGCGGTCTCTCGCCCAACATCAGCGTGATTGACGACGTTGATGACGGCGACGTGATTCTTCTTTGCAGCGACGGTCTTACCGATATGCTCGATGACGGCGAGATTACCGAAATCCTCTCAAACGGCGAAAATGCGCAGACCGTTGCAAGCAAGCTCATCCGCCGCGCTCTCGAAAAAGGCGGCAAGGATAACGTGACCGTTATGGCGGCGTTTATGAGCGTTGAAGAAAGCGAGATTTTTGCCCCCATTGCCGCGGCAGTGGTTGGCGACAGCGATGCCGATTATGAAGAGGAATATCGCAACAGCTACGGCGTGGCAGGTCAGGGTTCGTTTGAAGAAACACCCGTTTCGCCTTATGCGAATGCCGACGCAAGAGTTGCGGAGAAAAAATCAGGCAGCAAGACGAAGCTTATCGTTATAATTGTTGCCGTTGCGGCGTTGCTTTTGCTTGCCGCTCTCGGCACTGCAGGCTTCTTTGGTATTAAATACGGTTTGCCTTTGTTGATGGGCGAAGAAACAACAACAGCGGCGGAAACAACAACCGAGAATATTTATTCATATCCGATTTATACTCCGCCTTCAAACTCAATAGAAACTTGGTCTCTTGAATCAACCGAAAGCACCTCGGAAGAATCAACAACCGTAACAACCACAAGAAGACCCACAACAACCAAAAAGCCTACCACAACGAAGAAACCCACCACTACCACAACCAAGCCTTCCACAACCACCACAAAGGTGCAGGAAACGGAATCCACAACCGCAGAGTCAACAACAGAATCAACAACGGCAGAATCAACAACCGAGTCAACAACTGCCGAATCAACAACGGAGTCAACAACACAAGCGACTCAGCCTGCGGAAAACGGTAACGAGCAGGAAGCACAGTAACGTTATTTAATTAATAATGCCCGGAATGTTCATTGAACATTCCGGGCAAATTTTATTTGATTTTTGAAAGCGCCCATGCGGCGATATCCTCATAAACAACTCTGTTTTCAGTTTCGTTGAGAATTTCGTGGCGCATATCGGGGTAGAGCTTAAGGGTAACGTCTTTTTTGCCTGCCTGCTTGAGGTCGTTGTGTACCTGTTTCACTCCCTTACCGTAAGTGCCTACGGGGTCAGCCTCGCCCGAGGTGAGCAGAATGGGGATGTCGTTGCTCATATCCTTATACCACTGCTTGCCTGAAACAAGGTGAAGAACGGTGAAAAGGTCTTTATAGCCTGCGGCGGTGAAAAGGAATCCGCAGTATTTATCGGCGTTGTATTTGCTGACCTGATTTTTATCCGATGAAAGCCAGTCAAAAGGAGTTGAAGCGTCTTTGATTTTGCTGTTATATGAGCCGAAAGCAATTTTGTTTATGAATTCACTGCGGTGCTTGCTTCCTTTTGATTTGGCAATCATTCCTGCAAGGCGGATTGCTATTGCGGCAGCAGGGTTCTTACCGCTTGTGCCGCAAAAAACAGCCGCTTTGATGCGTTCATCTGTTCCGTAACGGCGTATGTATTCCCTTGCAATGAACGAACCCATACTGTGACCGAAAAATACTATGGGAACGGCGGGGAAATCTTTTTTGATAATTTCTGTCAGCGTTCTTTCGTCCTCAACAAACGCATCCCAACCCATACTTTCGCCGAAGTATCCGAGGTCAGCGTCGCTGTTTATTGATTTGCCGTGACCTACGTGGTCGTCAACAAGAACGGCAAACCCTTTTTGGCAAAGATAATTTGCAAAATCTTCGTATCTTTCGCCGTGCTCAGCCATACCGTGAGCAATCTGGAAGATTGCTTTCACTTCGTTTTCGGGGTACCAGCACCTTGCATAAACGTTTGCAACGCCTGATTTTGAAGGAATTGAGTATTCTTTTCTGATAATTTTCACAGTATCCTCTCCTTATTATAAAAATCGTGAAAGCCGCTTTCTGAGGGTAAACCCTATCACCGATGCGGCTGAAATTTTAATGATATCTCCGATTAAAAACGGCAGTATGCAAACCGCAAGTGCGGATATTATTCCGCTGTTTGTCTGCATCATATACCATAGTGTGCCGAGAAAATAGCACGCCAAAGTGCCGAGCATCATACTTGCGGGGTAAATCCATTTTCGGCTGCCGAATTTTTTTACAAGCAATCCGATGATGAGCGCGCAGGGGATATAGCCGAGAATATAGCCGCCCGTCACTCCGCTGATGATATGGAAACCGCCGCCGAAATTTGAAAAAACGGGTAAACCTGCCGCTCCGAGCAGAATATATATTATGACGGAGCATACTGAAGTTTTAACGTCAACCGTGCAGGCTGCGATATAAACGGCAAAGGTTGCGAGTGATATCGGTATCGCTCCTAAAGGGAGCGAAAACGGAGATACTATGCATATGATTGCGGCAAGTATTCCCGTTATTGCAAGTTTTTGTAGCTTCATTCTGTCCTCAGATATGTAAAGCTGTTTCACTTTACGGAATTCAGATTTTATAAGTATTTATTATTGAATTCATAGTAATATCAACGATTTTTACTCCTGAACTGCGAAAACAACAGAGTATAGCACCTATTTCAGGCGTAAAGCGTAATAACTTTACATCTTTAAAACCGTTCTCTGAAAGATAATTTATGAAAGTATCTCTGAAAATGCTGTTGTGTTGAAAAACTCCGCCCCAAAGACCGACGGGTGTTGCCGGATTTTTCTCTTTAAGAAGGCTGAGCGCAGTTTCTGAAAGCAGCTTTGCTTCTGTTTTTATTATCTCAAGCGCTGTCGGATCGCCGTTTTCGGCGCAATGCATAACTTCTTTGGCAAAGGCGGCGATTATTTTTCTGCTGACCTTTTTTTCATAAAACAGCTCTATAAGGTCATATATATTATTTATTGAGAAAAAATCAATGCATTTTTCTGTGAGCGTTGTTTGGGGAATGCAGTTTTCGGCGGCTCTTATTGCCGTTTTGATTGCGCTGATGCCTATTGAATAGCCGCTTCCCTCATCGCCGAGTATGTAGCCGAAACCGCCTGCGTGGCTTATGCTTCCGTCTGTATTGCGGCAGACAGCCATTGAACCCGTGCCGCTGATAACAACGGCGCATTCGCCCTCGGTTTCCATCGTTTCAAGCGCAACGAACAAATCGGAATCCATTATTATTTTGTTGCTTTTGATTATTCCGTTGCAGAATTTTGCCGTTTCGTCATCCGTTGCTCTGTCAGAAAGTGCAGACATACCTATAACTGCGCAGTCATATTCCCTTACGGGGAGCTGGTTTATGATATCAGCCATGGCTTTGCGTGCGTTATCAATGCCGACGGAATAGTAGTTTATGCTTTCTCCTGATGCTTTTGCGATGAATTCGCCTTTTTCATTAAATACAACGGCGGTTGTTTTGCTTCCGCCGCCGTCAACGCCGAGAAAATTTTTCATACGGACCTCCAACGGAAAGAGTTTAAAATGTGTTTACAATCAGTACACGATTATTTCTTAACAGGTCAATATTTGGATGTTACTGTTATGTTGCGGATAAGAAAATTTATACATTAAATATATAATTTGCAGAAAGGAATGTTTTTTATGAGCAAAAACAGGAAACCGCCGTGTGTTATGGTGTGTGTTACCCCTCAGCAGTCTTGCAGAAAGCTTATTGAAGCGGGTTCACGCATCGCAAGGGAAGAGAATCTGCCGCTTTCGGTTATAAGCGTTTTTAAAGAGAGCAACGGTCTTAACGCCAATGAAGGCGGAGTGCTTGAAGATCTTTTTCAATGCGCCAAAAGTCACAATGCAAGTATGGATATTTTTTTCAATAACAGCCCCGAGCTTGTTGTGGCTGTTGCGGCAAAGAAACATAACGCAACAACTCTTGTGACGGGTTTCCCTGCCAACGGAAGCAGCGGTTTTATTGCACATATTCACGAAATACTGCCCGATCTGCCGATAACTATGGTTGATAACGAGCTGAGTGAATATAAAATAATTCCGTTTGATAAAAGTGAGCTTGAAGAAGCACGAAAAATTAATATCGGCTCAGTTCATTGAGATTCCGCCGCTGAAAAGACGGTTGACCGCATTTCTGAGCGATGCATATTCCTCGCCCGCAAGGGCGGGG
>JAZSBC010000073.1:0-2196 GCA_045602245.1 Acutalibacteraceae bacterium
ATTTCGGAGTGACTTCTCTGCAAAGAAATGTCAATATTTTGTCAACAAGTCAGGATATCTGAGCTTTTTGGGGGTCGGTTACAAACTGCGGCAAGTTACGGCAAATGCCTTTTTATTGACTTTTTGACCGTTTGTCAATGTCAATCTGAGCGATTTTACAGATTACGGCAGGTTATGACAAGCAAAAACAAGATGCTTTAATCACACTCAAGTTCTCAAAGAGATAATTTATCCCGAATGGGGATTATCGAAAACCCTTGGAATCTCAACGGTTCCAAGGGTTCATTTCTTTTTTAGAATAATTGCAAAATCCAAAATGTCAATAATTAAGAAAATACGAGGCTGTTCTGCAAGCAGCCCCGTAATAATTTGACAACTTATTCAACTTTAAATCTGAACATTTCTTTGAAATCATTAAAGCACTCTCCGCAGATCCAATACTTTTTGTCAGTTGTGCAGTAGCCTTCATGCAGGTCACCATCGTTTTCGCTGAATTTATCCCAACAAAAAGCACAGTGGTCATGATCCCATTTCTCGGAAGGTTTCTTATATTCGGATTTTATCAGTTTTTCATTCATCAGGTATTCTTCCTGATTGAGCAGTCTCCAATCGTTTGGCATTGTGCAGAACTCCTAATCAATCAATTATACACAAAAGGATTTTTTCTTTCCGCCAACAACGGTTCTTTCAACTTCTTCCTCCCAAAAAGGCAAAAGATAGTCCTTAAAATCTTTTATTATGTCATCTTTCAAGGCGTGTTCACCTTTCAAAAAGAGGGTAAATTTGTTGATTATTAATATAATGCTGTCGGTATCAATCCAGCTTAACTGCTCCGATTTCTTTCGTTTTGAAAGTCATGACATAACAAGCTCCGCAGAAAAAACTCTGCGGAGCTTGTGTGTTATCAGATACAATTTTTATGCGTTGCAAAGCGAAAACAATCGGACCAAGCAGTATTTATAAATAAAACTCGTTTTCCCTGTGAACCTCTTTGAATACGCTCAATTTCTGCGTTAATCCTTCCTGAATCGGTGGCGGTAAAATACGGGACTGTGCAGGGCATTTGGCAACGCAGGCCATACACATTATACATTTATCAGTGTCGGTTAAAACTTCCTTGTCCGTTACCGTGACGGCTTCGGTGGGGCAACCACAAGCGCAATGACCGCAGCCGTTGCAGGTTGCGAGCGATATTGGTGTAGACGAGCCTTTTTTGACTTCCTTGTACGGATAATTTCCGGGAACGGCTATAGTTCCCGTTTTGCCTTCTTCAATTGCACTCAAAACATTATTTGCAAATTGCTGTATTTCTTCAATATCCGCCTCGTTTGGTCTGCCTGCACCGACTTCGGGGACAATAGAATGCTGTGCAACCAAAGCTGCAGATGCAATAACCTCAAAGCCGTTGTTTTTCATAGTGTTGTTCAGTTCAAGCAAAGCGTCCTCATAAGCTCTGACGCCGTAAACAACAGCCGTAATCGCTTTCTTTCCCTCTCCGTTAAGTGCTGCAATTTTGTCAGACACGATTGCAGGGATTCTTCCGCTGAACACAGGAGCTGCCACAACAATCACATCCGAAGAAGAATTTCTGACAACTTTATCCGAAAGATCGATTGCATTAACCGTTTCCGCAACGGCAGATGCAAGGGCTTTTCCTGCTTTTTCGGTGCCTCCCGTGGGGCTGAAATAATAAAAATCAACTGTTTTTAACATAGATTCAGTTCCTTCCTTCTGATACAAGAGCGATTCTTATTTTATAAAACATATTTTTATCGGATGCTTTGGGTTGGCTTGTATAGTGTTATCATAAAAAACAACATTTTCTGTATTTATCTCAACCTCAGGATAGATTACATCGTCTGCTTGCGATACGGTATCAAAGCAAAGCTTTGAGCTTTTGAAATCTATGTTTTTAAGCATTATATTTTCCGAAGGATAAGTTGAATGTAACAGAATGTCCACATCATTTTCAATAACGATGTTATCAAGTGTGATTCCACTTTGAGGAACGCAAACACAGCCGGGATAACAGCTTCGACGGTAGTCCGCGTGGTGAAGACTTATCGCAATTCCTGTGCCACGCTTTTTCTGAAGTGAGCAATTCCGTATTGTTATGTTGCGGCAACCGCAGTTCAGTTCTTCCGTATTGCGCACGACAACCCAATTTATGCCGTCGTATTCCGCAACCCCCTTTTC
>JAZSBC010000074.1:0-3518 GCA_045602245.1 Acutalibacteraceae bacterium
TATTCAGTTTTCAAGAAGATCTTTTCTTGCCTTGCAGACCTCGTCAATAAACTTTTTATCAAGTTCGGTCAGCTTATAGCCGTTTCTGTAAACAAGAATGTCCTTATAAATTTTACCGTTGCCCTCGCACTTGAGCTGAACAAGATTATATTTGTTGAGCAGCTCCTCGGGTATGGGTGAAACCCACATAAAGGTGGTCGGCACTTTTTCAAGCAAGTCGAACTGGCTTCCTCGCTCAAAAACAAAAATATGCTTGTCAACCGATTCGGAAAGCTCTGCACGCTTAACGTCAATCATCGGCAAAGAGGGCACGTAGGGGTCGGCGTGCGAAATTTCAATAAAGCCCGACAAATCCGACGGCTCAACCTTTTCGCACAGCGCAAGCGGACTGTTTTTGGAAACAAGCAGCACGTATGAAAACTCTGTGATGACTTCATGCGTAAGCTTTTTTTCTTTGAACATTGAAACAAAATACTTTTCAAACGCCGCCTGATAGCGGATTATGCCGAGGTTATAATCCTCTTTGATGATGTTATTGATTGTGCGCATGGAGTTTGTTTCTTTATAAAAAATATCGGCAGGCTGAGTTGTGCTAATATTTTTTGAAAACTCCGTGAAAGCCTTTGCAATATAGCTTGCTCTGGGCACACTGACCGAAAAACGCTGCTTCGGCTTTTTGCCGTTCTGATAAATAGCCTCAACCTCTTCAACCTGCGAGATGATTCGCTTTGCATAGCGCAAAAACTCCTCGCCCTCGGGGGTCACGGAGATACCCTTGCTCGTGCGCTTAAAAATCGTTATGCCGAGCGCTTCTTCAAGCTCTTTGACGGCTCTGCTCAGGTTAGGCTGAGCCATATAGAGATTTTCCGCCGCTTTGCTTATTGATTTTGTTCTTTCAATCTCAACTGCATATTTCAGGTGAACAATGTTCATAAAATCCCGCCTTAAATGTTGGAATACTGATTGTTTTTGATAATCTGATATGCCTTTTTAAGCTCTTCTATGCCGTCGTCAAGCGAATAGAGAGGTCGCCAGCCGAGAGCTTCAAATTTTTCGTTTGAAACAATATAGTTTCGCTTGTCGGGGTCCTCGCCGACAGGTGCTTCAATATAAACAAACTTCGGCAGATGGAGCTTAATCTTTTCGCAAAGCTCGATTTTGGAAAGGTTAGAATCCGAAAGACCGCAGTTGTGAGTGCCGCCTTCCATTCTTTCAAAGTTCTCGATTGCAAACCAGAATGCGTTTGCGGCATCTCTGACGTGCAGATAGTTGCGTTTGAAGCTGCCTTCAAAAATAACAATCGTTCTGTCAAAAACAGCTCTGTAAACAAAATCGTTAACCAGCAAATCCGTTCTCATTCTGGGTGAAGCACCAAAGAGCGTTGCAAAACGGAAAGCCGTTGTACCACTTTCGTTGAGCACCGCCGCTTCTGCCTCAACCTTGCTTTTGCCGTAAATAGAAATCGGCTTTATGGGCGAATTTTCAGTGCAATAGCTTTCACCTTCGCCAAGACCGTAGCCGCTGTTTGTGCAGGGGAAGATAATGCGCTGACCCTTTTCGCGCAGACGCAGAATCATTTTGATTGCATCAAGATTGATTGAATACGCCGAGCAAGCTTCTTTATCACAAATCGGGAAGCCTGCAAGTGCGGCAAGCGGAATAATATAATCCTTGCCCTTCATCGCCGCTTTAACGGCAACCTCGTTACGGGCATCGGCGTTGATGATTTCAAAATTCGGGTTTGCGCAGCATTCAAGCAGTGAACTCTGGTTAAACATAAAGTTATCCAGCACCGTTACGCGGCAACCCTTTGAAAGAAGCAGAGGCACAAGCACCGAGCCGATATATCCTGCGCCGCCTGTTACAAGAATATTTAGCATATTCTCACTCCTTTGTTCAACTCTGCCATGGCATTGATATATACTATATATATTTATAATAACACTTTGCTTGCCGTTAGTCAATGACAGCAGGATTTTTTCTTTCAATCACCTCGGTTGACTTTAATTTATACAAATGATATAATTAAATGATTATATTGAAAGGAGCGTCAGCGGTGAAAAACATATATTTTGTTCAGGCAAATAACGTTTACGGCAACGAGCGCAGGTCCGTTTATATCCCCTATGCCTCGGGTTGCATTGCCGCCTACGCTTTTGACAATGAAAAAATAAAAGAATCCTGCCGTCTCGGCGGTTTTATTTATACCCACGAGCCGATTGCACAGGCGGTCAATTCGCTTTGTGACCCGTTTATTGTCGCCTTTTCGTGCTCGGTATGGAATTACGAATATAACAAAGCTCTTGCAAAAGCAGTTGAAGAAAAGTATCCCGACTGCACGGTAATCTTCGGCGGTCACAACGTTTTGCGTGATTTTGAGACCTTTGAGGAATGCCCGGCGGTTGATTACCTTATCTACCGTGAGGGCGAAGAAGCTTTCAGGGAGCTTGTGCTTTGCCTGCTTGAGGGCAAAACGCCTGAAGCAGTTGCAAACATAGCCTATAAAAAAGACGGCGGATATATCAAAACCGCTGAAAAAAGCTTTTGCCTGAGCGAATACCCATCCCCCTACCTTACGGGCATTTTTGACGGCATTGCCGACGGCAAAACAAATTTTTCCGCCATACTCGAAACAAACAGAGGCTGTCCCTTCAAATGCTCCTTCTGCGATTGGGGTACGCTCGGCAGCCGTGTGCGTCTTTTTCCGATGGAACGAATCAAGGCGGAAATCGACTGGATTGCCGCACACTCTTTTGAATACGTTTACTGCGCCGACGGCAACTTCGGTCTGTTTGACCGTGACGAAGAAATTGCCGATTATATCATTGAAACCAAAAAGAAAACGGGTTACCCCAAAAATTTCAGGGTATGCTTTACCAAAAACAGAACGGATTTTGTTAAAAAAATCTGCACACGCTTCAACAAATACGGTCTTGATAAGGCACAGACGCTCTCTTTCCAGAGTCTTTCGCCCGTTGTGCTTGAAAATATCGGCAGGCAGAATATTTCGCTGGAGCATTTCCGCGAGCTGATGAACGAATACAGCAAATGCGGCATTTCAACCTCATCAGAGCTGATTCTCGGTCTTGCAGGCGAAACAAAAGAGAGCTTCACAAAAGGCATCTGTGATTTGCTTGAATACGGTCAGCACAAGGCGATTCAGGTTTATACCTGCGATTTGCTCCCCAATTCGGAAATGGGCGAGCCCGAATATATCAGAAAACACGGCATTGAAACCGTCAAAGCACCGTTTATGCAGGCGCATTGCAGTGCGCTCGAAAAGCACGAGGTGCAGGAATATAACACTGCAGTTATCAGAACAAACACGCTCAGCACCGCCGACTGGATTGAAAGCGTTGCCTTTGCCTGCCTTGTTCAGGCGTTTCATAACATCGGCCTTTTCAGAACTGTTGCGCTCTATCTGCGCAATGAGCTTAACATAAGCTATTACGATATCTATTCACTCGTTGCAGAATATTCCGCAAAAAACAAAAACTCCGCCTGCGGCAGTGTGTGGG
>JAZSBC010000075.1:0-26619 GCA_045602245.1 Acutalibacteraceae bacterium
CAATGCTATAACAGTTAAAGCGATAGCTTGTGAAGAGGGGAAATTGCCGAGTGCTGTTTCTTCATTTGCAATAAAATGGACGGAAGACATTACTATAAATTTTAAAGAAAAAGCAACGTTGACAATTCCCCCAAACAAGAATATTAAATCAATTTATGTAAGCGATGATAAAGTTGTTTCGGTTGATAAAATGAATCAAACTGTTAGCGGGCTGTCAAAAGGGGAAGCTAAAGTGTATATTTTTCTGGAAACGGGGCAAAAAATAACTTATACCGTAACTGTTGACTATGCACTGTGGCAAGAAATAATAATATATTTCTTCTTCGGCTTCCTGTGGTATATTTGATAAACTCATTAATTATCCATATATAGTACAACCCTTTCACAAGGTATTGTGACCCCTAAACGCCAATCACCCCGAGGGCATTTGCTCTCGGGGTGTTGTATATATAACGGATTAGTTTTTGAGGCTCTGCATCGGGGCGGGGATTCTGCCGCCTCTTGCAATGAATTTTGCAGGTGAATATGTTGAAAGGGGCATAACGGGACCGCTTCCGAGAAGTCCGCCGAAGCTCAATTCTTCGCCAACCTGTTTGCCGATTGCAGGAATAACTCTGACGGCGGTAGTCTTTGAGTTGACCATACCTATTGCCGCTTCGTCAGCGATAATCGCCGAGATAACCTCTGCAGGTGTGTCGCCGGGAATGTTAATCATATCAAGACCGACGGAGCAAACAGCGGTCATTGCTTCAAGCTTGTTGAGAGTAAGGCAACCGCATCTTGCGGCGTCAATCATACCTGCATCTTCAGTTACGGGAATGAATGCGCCCGAAAGTCCGCCGACGTGTGACGAAGCCATAACACCGCCTTTTTTAACTGCATCGTTGAGCAGAGCAAGTGCGGCGGTTGTGCCGTGGCAGCCGCAGCATTCAAGACCCATTTCTTCAAGAATATGGGCAACCGAGTCGCCGATTGCAGGTGTGGGAGCGAGTGAAAGGTCAACAATGCCGAAAGGCACGCCGAGCCTGCGCGAAGCTTCGCTTGCAACAAGCTGACCCATACGGGTGATTTTGAATGCGGTTTTCTTGATAAGGTCTGCAACGGCAGTGAGGTCGCAGTCGCCTGCCTTTGCAAGAGCCGCTCTCACAACACCGGGACCCGAAACGCCAACGTTGATAACGCAGTCAGGCTCGCCTGCGCCGTGGAATGCGCCTGCCATAAACGGGTTATCCTCGGGTGCGTTGCAGAATACAACAAGCTTTGCGGGACCTATGCAATCTCTGTCTGCGGTAAGCTCTGCGCTCTGTCTTACCACTTTACCCATCATAGCAACGGCATCCATATTGATGCCTGCTTTTGTTGAGCCGATATTGACCGATGAGCAGATGTGGTCGGTAACGTTGAGCGCTTCGGGAATTGCCGCAATAAGTTCTTTGTCGCCGGGGCCGAAGCCCTTCTGAACAAGCGCCGAAAATCCGCCGAGGAAGTTGACTCCGCAGGTAACTGCAGCCCTTTCAAGCGTTTTTGCAAGCTTGACCGCATCCTTGTTATCGCAGGATGCGAGAATCATTGCTGCGGGAGTAACTGAAATTCTTTTGTTAATAATAGGAATACCGAATTCTTTCTCAATCTGTTCGCCGGTCTTTACGAGGTCTTTTGCGTAACGGGTGATTTTATCGTAAACACGGTCACACATAACGTCGATATCGCTGTGGCAGCAGTCGAGAAGCGAAATTCCCATTGTGATTGTACGGACGTCAAGATGTTCGTCCTGAATCATTGTTATTGTTTCGAGAATATCTCTTGCGTTAAGCATTACGTCACCTCATATTGTGTGCATTGCGTTGAAAATATCTTCGTGCATGGCGTGGATTGAAAGACCCATTTCTTCGCCGGTTTTGCCGAGCATATCGGAAAATTCGGTAAAGGGAATATCTGATTTTGAAATGTCAACCATCATTATCATCGCAAACATATCCTGAAGAATTGACTGGGTAACTTCAAGAACGTTGATGTTGTGGTTGCAGCATTCCGTTGAAATTTTTGCAAGAATACCAACCATATCCTTGCCGATAACAGTTATAACAGCTCTCATAACAGCCTCCGTTTATTTGATATTAAGAACTTCGATTATATCTTTTATTATGTAATCCGCGGCGGATTCAACGCCGTCTTTTTTCGTGAAAAGGCAGCCGTATGTGCCTGCGTTTTTGCCTGAAAGAACGTCAATCTCTCTGTCGCCAATCATAATTGTTTCACTTTTATCAAGATTATAGGTTTCGCAAATCCAGTTGACTGCGTCAGGTGCAGGCTTCGACGGAAAGTTCATTGACGAATCAACAAAGCCCGTAAAGAATTTTGCAAGACCGTGTTCTTCAAGGTAATGCCGAGAGGATTCTTTGCCTCTGTGAGTGTATAAAAAATGCTTTTTGCCGCCGTTGAAAAGCGTTTCGAGTGTTTTATACGTGTTTTCAAAGGGGAGTGCAATGGGGCGAAGATTATAGTTATGTTCGTGATTGCGGAATGCTTCTTTTTCTTCTTCCGTCACTTTGTAATGCTCATATGCAGTTGCGTAAGTGATTTCAAGAAGCGCCTTTGCCTCATCATAATCAGCTTCTTTGCCGCTTTCGGCGAGAGCCTTAAGAAAAGCCGAAGTTATGTGGGGGTAGCTGTCGAAAAGCATACCGTCAAAATCCCAGATGTAATTCTGCATATCAATCCTCAAATCCGTTGGGATTCTGTGACTGCCAGCGCCACGAATCTTCGCACATCTCGTCAATTCCTCTGGTTGCTTCCCAGTTAAGCTCTGCCTTTGCCTTTGAGGGGTCTGAATAGCAGGTTGCGATATCACCGGGTCTGCGGGGTGCGATAACGTATTTGACGGGCTTGCCGCAAGCCTTTTCAAACGCTTTCACAACCTGAAGCACGCTGTAGCCGTTGCCTGTGCCGAGGTTATAGGTGAAGCATCCGTTTTCACCAAGCACTTTTTCAACTGCTTTGAGATGACCGAGCGCAAGGTCAACAACGTGAATATAGTCGCGCACACCCGTGCCGTCAGCGGTATCATAGTCATCGCCGAAAACGTTGAGAGCTTCTCTTCTGCCGATTGCAACCTGAGCAATATAAGGAACAAGGTTGTTGGGGATTCCGTTGGGATCTTCGCCGATTCTGCCGCTCTTGTGTGCGCCGATGGGGTTGAAGTAGCGGAGAAGAGAAATGCTCCATTCGTTATCGGATGCATAAAGATCCTTGAGAATTCTTTCTATATAAAGCTTTGTTGTGCCGTAGGGATTGGTTGTTTTACCCTCGGGCATATTTCCCCTAAGAGGAGAGGGATTTTCGCTGCCGTAAACGGTTGCCGATGAGCTGAAAACAATCTTTTTGCAGCCTGCAGCCGCCATAGCTTCGCAGAGGATAACGGTGCCGCCGATGTTATTATCATAGTATTCAAGCGGCATTGAGCAGCTTTCGCCAACCGCTTTAAGACCTGCAAAATGGATAACGGCATCTATTTTGTTTTCTGCAAAGATTTTGTCAAGACCTTCACGGTCACGGATATCGCATTCGTAAAATTTAACATCCTTGCCCGTAATTTCTTTTATACGTTTTACACTTTCGCTCTTGCTGTTGCAGAGATTATCAAGTATAATAGTATCGTAGCCCGCATTGAGAAGCTCAACGCAGGTATGTGAGCCGATGAAACCGGCGCCGCCTGTAACGAGAATTGACATTGCATAACCCTCCATTATAATTCTACAGATACTATTATAATTGTATTTTCGGATAAAATCAACGGAAGTGTAAACAATATTTTCAAAAAAGGTTGTGTGTTTTTTGTTAAGCTATGAAAATTTGAGGAAAGATGAAGAGATAATTCAGTATATCAACGCCGCAAACGACGTTCTCGGCGCAATAGGATTCACCGAACACGGCCTTGCTCATGCAGTAAAAACGGGTACCGATGCGAGCAGAATTCTTGAAACTCTCGGCTACAGCGAAAGAGAATGCGAGCTTGTGAAAATTGCAGGCTTGCTTCACGATATAGGAAACACGGTTAACAGATGCGACCACGCACAAAACGGAGCGTTTCTTGCTTTTGAATTGCTCAGAGCAAGAAACTTTCCGCCCGAAGACGTTATTGCGGTAACGATGGCTGTCGGTTATCACGACGATGAAACGGCTGTACCCGTAACTCCGATTACCGCCGCGCTTATTCTTGCGGATAAAAGCGACGTGCGTACAACGAGAGTGCGCAACAAAAACACGGTTTTCAGCGATATTCACGACAGAGTCAATTACGCCGTGTTTGAATCGAAGCTTGACGTGAGCAAAGAAGAAAAGATGATAAAGCTTGCTCTCAGAATTGATACTCAGGTTTGTCCCCTGATGGAATATTTTGAGATATTTCTTGAAAGAATGGTGCTTTGCAAAAAATCCGCCGCATTTCTCGGCTGCGATTTTGAGCTTATTATTAACGATACGAGGTTGCTGTAATGTATAATTTAACAGATATCGGAACGGTAAAAGATATTCTCGGCAGACACGGGTTTCATTTTTCAAAGTCGCTCGGTCAGAATTTCATAGTCAATCCGTCAGTTTGTCCCCGAATGGCGGAGGAAAGCGGGATTGACGAAACCTGCGGCGTAATCGAAATCGGCGCAGGCATAGGCGTTCTGACCGCTGAACTTGCGAAGAGAGCGAAAAAGGTTGTTGTTATTGAAATTGATACAAAGCTTTTACCTATCCTTGATGAAACCCTAAAGGATTTTGACAACGTCGAAATCATAAATCAGGACGTGCTTAAAACAGACCTTGCGGCACTTATAAAAGAAAAGTTCGAAGGTATGCCCGTTTACGTCTGCGCAAATCTGCCCTATTACATAACGTCGCCCGTTATTATGGCTCTGCTTGAAAGCAGACTGCCGATTGAAGCGATTACCGTTATGGTGCAGAAGGAAGCCGCGCAGAGGCTTTGCGCCCCCGTCGGAAGCAGGCTTTCGGGCGCTGTTACGGTTGCGGTTGACTTTTACGCAAAGGCTCAGAAGCTTTTTGACGTTTCGTCAGGTTCGTTTATGCCTGCGCCCAAGGTTGACAGCTCCGTTATCAGAATGGATATAAGAAAAGAACCCGAAATCTGCATTACAGATGAAAAGCTGTTCTTCAAAATGGTGCACGCCGCATTCGGTCAGAGAAGAAAAACCGCTTCGAATTCAATAAGTTCAGGTTCGGGAATACCCAAAGATATTGTAATAAAAGCGATTGAAGAATGCGGATTTGAGCCTTCCGTCAGAGCGGAAAGTATGAGTATGCAGGATCTTGCAAATCTGAGCGAAAAAATAGGAGAACTGCTGAAAAACCGCTAATTTCTTCTTGACAAAAAAACACTATTAATGTAATATCAATATATAAGCACAGAAGCTCCGATATCAAAATAAAAATCGGAGCTTTTTGTTTTATAAAACTATGGAGGTATTGAAATGACAAACAAGAGAAAGTTTGCGGCGATTTGCATTGTCATTGCTCTGATAGGCGCAATGTTCAGCTTTTCTGCATTCGCTGTTGCAACCGAAGACGGTGCAGCCCTCACAACCGGCGAAGAAGCAGTGCTTCTTATGGCTCCCGAATCATCAGCTTTTTCCGTTGACGTTGACGGCGAAGCGGTTGAGTATGACCTTTCAGACGGCGAATCGGCTCACGCTTACATTGATTCCTATGCGGATAATCTCACCAACGACGCAGGTTTCAAAGAACATATTGCAACCGCTATCGCAAAGGTTCGCGAGAGCATAAGCAAATATGCAACGATATGGGCACTCGTTCCCCCTGTTATTGCGATTGTGCTTGCACTTATAACAAAGGAAGTTTATTCTTCGCTTATAATCGGTATTGTTGCAGGCGGATTTATTTATGCAGGCGGTAGTATTGAAACCATAATCCATTATGTTTTATTTGACGACTTCAATATTTCCGGCGCCTTTACTTATGTAGTCGGTAATATTGAAACCGCAATCAATCATGTTTTATTTGACGGTTTTGTTGCAAGCCTTTCAGACAGCTACAATATGGGTATCATAGTGTTCCTTGTTCTCCTTGGCGCGCTTGTTGCAATGATGAACAAGGCAGGCGGCTCGGCGGCATTCGGCAGATGGGCTTCAAAGCACATCAAGTCAAGAGTAGGCGCTCAGATTGCAACCATTCTTCTCGGCTGCCTTATCTTTATTGACGACTATTTCAACTGTCTCACAGTCGGCTCGGTTATGAGACCCGTATGCGACGAAAAGAAAGTTTCAAGAGCAAAGCTTGCTTATCTTATCGACGCAACAGCAGCTCCCGTTTGTATCATAGCTCCCATTTCATCGTGGGCAGCGGCGGTTGCAGGCTTCGCAAGAGGTGCAGGCGCAGACAGCGGAATCAGCCTTTTTGTTCAGGCTATTCCCTATAACTTCTACGCAATTTTCACCATTGTTATGATGGTTGTTATTGCAGTTGCAAAGCTTGACTACGGCCCGATGAAACTTCACGAAAAGAACGCTCTTGAAAAAGGCGATCTCTTCACAACGGGCGACCGCGTTGTTAATGACGACGTTGAAGCTAACCCCAAGGGCAAGGTTGTTGACCTTATCATCCCCGTTGTTGTTCTTATCATCGCCTGCGTTTTCGGTATGATTTATTCAGGCGGATTCTTCAGTGACAACAATCCCAAAGTTTTAATCAGATTTGTTGATGCTTTCTCAAATTCAGATGCTTCGGTCGGTCTTGTTATCGGCTCGGCGATTGCTATTGTGTTCACTATCGTATATCTTCTTATCAGAAGAGTTATCAGCTTCAAGGAAGCTATGGGTTCACTTCCCGAAGGTTTCAAGGCAATGGTTCCCGCTATCCTTATTCTTACCTGCGCATGGACTCTTAAGGCTATGACAGACAGCCTCGGTGCAAAGATCTTTATTTCACAGCTTGTTGAAGGCAGTGCAGGCGTGTTCAAGATGTTCCTTCCTGCAATCATCTTCCTTATTGCTGTCGGTCTTTCATTTGCAACGGGTACTTCATGGGGTACATTCGGTATTCTTATCCCCATCGTTCTCAGCGTATTCCCCGCAGGCGATCCTCTTATGATTGTTTCAATTTCAGCTTGTATGGCAGGCGCAGTTTGCGGCGACCACTGTTCACCCATTTCGGATACCACGATTATGGCATCGGCAGGTGCACAGAGTAACCACATTAACCACGTTTCAACCCAGCTTCCCTATGCGCTGACCGTTGCGGCTATCTCGTTTATAACTTACGTTCTTGCAGGCGGCCTTGCACAGATCAACGTTTTTGCAGAAACAAAGTTTGCAGATACAGCAATCGCAAAGGTTGCAGAAAAGGTTGATTTTGCGATATTTGCGCTTCCCGTAGGTATTATAATGACCGTTGGCACTCTTGTTGTGGTTAAACTTATCACAAAACTTATCGAAAAGAAAAAGTCATAAAAATCCGGGTGGTCACATTTTGTGACCACCCTTGTAATTTAGCGAAAGGGGTTATATTATGGCAAAATACGAAGCGGAGCTCAGCGGAGATTTTGACAGAATTCTCAAAGATATTGACGATGCGGTTCTGAACCGAAGCTTTTCGGCCTCGGTTGAGGAAAAAAGCAGTTTTTCTTCGGGGGATAACCGCTGTGAGGTCAGAGTGTATGAAAGATACAGTTATATCGGTCAAAACAGAGTTAGTATGAGTGTTACGCTTTTTAAGGCGGGCAACAGAATATTTGTTTCTGCCATAACATCGGGCGGAAGTCAGGCGTTGCTATTTAAAATAAACACCATAGGTGAAGATTCATTCCTTGAAACGGTAACGGATGTTTTGCACAGCTACAAAATATAAAGAAAGCAGGCAGTCGATTGACTGTCTGCTTTTTTATGGGCATTTTTCAGTTTGCAAGAGTGATAATATCAATAGCGCTTACGGGGCAGGCTTCGTGGCATTTGCCGCAGCCCGTGCATTTTTCGTAGTCAACCTTCGCGCAGAAGTTAACGATTGAAACAGCATCGTATTCGCACGCCTTAACGCACTTCATACAGCCGATACAGCCCGTTTTGCATTCCTTGCGTGTGATTGCACCCTTATCGTGGTTTTTGCAAAGCACAGCGGCTTTTGTTTCGTGAAGGGGCATCATTTCAATAAGACCCTTGGGGCAGGTTTTAACGCACATTTTGCAAGCCTTACACATATAAGGATTGATTCGTGCAATTCCGTCGCAAATGCTGATTGCATCGTATTCGCAAACCTCAAGGCAGTCGCCGTAACCGAGGCAGCCGTAGATACATTCTTTTGGTCCGCCGAAAATCTGGGCAGCCATTTTGCAGCTTTTAACGCCCTGATATTCGAGCTTAACCTCTGCGTTAACGTTATGACCCTGGCAAAGCACAACCGCCGCCATAGGCTTTATCTCGCCTGCGGCAAGACCCGTTATTTCGCCGATTGCTTTTGCGGTATCGTTTCCGCCGGGTGCGCATAACGCCGTGTCTGTTGTTTCGCCTTTTGAGAGGGCGGCGGCGTAACCGTCGCATCCCGAGAATCCGCAGGCGCCGCAGTTGGCACCGGGAAGGCATTCTCTGATAGCTTCTGCTTTTTCGTCAACGGGAACGGCAAAGACTTTTGATGCAATCGAAAGTCCGAGGCCTGCTATAAGACCGATAGCGGCAACAATGCCTACTGCAAGTAAAATTAAATTCCAATCCATTTATCGCCGCCTCCTTATGCAAAAATGTTTTCAACAAGACCCGTGAAGCCCATAAATGAGAGCGATACGATGGATGCCGCAATGAGAACGATGGGCAGACCCTGAAGAAATTTGGGAATATCGCAGCCTTCAAGTCTGCTTCTTACGCCCGAGAAAATAACCATTGCAAGCATAAATCCGAGGCCTGCGCCAACGCTGTTGAGCATTGAGCCGAGGAAATCGAGTTCTTTTGTGATGTTGAGAAGAACAACGCCGAGAACAGCGCAGTTTGTTGTGATAAGAGGAAGATAAATGCCGAGTGCGTTATAAAGAGGAGGCATAAACTTCTTAAGAATAAGTTCAACAAGCTGAACGAGAGCCGCAATAACAAGAATGAAAACGATGGTCTGAAGGTAATCAAGACCGTTTGCAACAAGAAGGTACTTGTTGATGGGATACGTTACCGCAGTTGCAAGCGCCATAACGAAAATAACGGCGGCGGACATACCGACGGCTGTGTTAAGCTTCTTTGAAACGCCGAGGAAGGGGCAGATGCCGAGAAACTTACAGAGAACGAAGTTTTCGGTAAGAATTGCGGTCAGGAGAATAAAAAGAGCTGTTTTCATACTGCTTTATCCTCCTTTTTTTCTTCTGCGCAGGTTTTGCCGTCTGCAATAAGTGCGCAGTTTTTAGCCATCGGGCAAGCCTGACAGCCGCCAAGCTCTGCACGGGGTTTGCCTTTCTTTTCTGCAATCTTGTTGGCGCAAGCCATAAGAATGCCGAAGGTGAAGAAACCGCCGGGAGCGAGAATGAAGATAAGCATCGGGCTTAAGCCGAGAGCGTTGCCTTCTTTGATAATTTCAAAACCGTTCCAGCTGATATCTCCGAATACTGCGAGAAGGTCTTTGATACCGACGAGGAACGTGCCTGCGCCGAGAACTTCTCTGACCGAAGCCATACAGCAGAGTGCCACCGTGAAGCCGACACCCATACCGATTCCGTCAACTGCCGAAGCAATAACTGAATTCTTGCCTGCAAACGCCTCAGCTCTGCCGAGGATGATGCAGTTAACAACGATAAGCGGCAGGAAAACGCCGAGGGATTCATCAAGAGCGGGAACAAAAGCCTTGACGAGCATCTGAACCATTGTAACGAAAGATGCGATGATAACGATATAAGCAGGGATACGCACCTTTGAGGGAATAACTTTTCTGAGAAGAGAAATCGCCATATTTGAACAAATAAGAACGATTGTTGCCGCAACACCCATACCGATAGCGTTTGCAACGCTTGTTGAGGTAGCGAGGGTGGGGCAGGTGCCGAGAACAAGGCGTAAAACGGGGTTTTCGGCTATAAGACCTTTTGTAAATTCCTTACGGAGTGGTTTCTTTTCAGCCAACGTTCTCACCTCCTGCAAGTTCTATGGCTTCGTTTACGGCGGCAACAACAGCTCTTGAAGTTATTGTTGCGCCCGTGATGGCGTCAATCGAATTGTCGCCTGCCTGATCTTTTGAAACGGCAATGCCGCTTGTTTTATCTGTAAACTGTCCGCGCCATTTATCGTCTGTTTTTGCTTTTGCGCCGAGACCGGGAGTTTCGCTGTGGGAAAGAATGCTGATGCCCGTAACCTTACCGTCAACGGTAACACCCGTCATAACTTCAACCGCACCGCCGTAGCCTTTTGCTGACGTCACAACAACGTAGCCGATAGTTTCTCCGTTTTTGTCAAGAGCAGGAACGATATTTACGCTTTCATCAGCCTTTTCGCCGAAGCTTGCCGCATCGGGGAAAACTTCAAGTCTGGTATCTTTTTCGTTCTGAATTGCCCGCGCATCAATTTCGGGAGCCGTAACTGCATTTGTAATGCCGAGAAGTGCTGTTGCAACAAGGCAGATAACAAAAAGAATGAGTGTGGGTACAAGGTATTCCTTCATTTTTTTCATTTTGCATCAGCCTCCTTCGCCTTTTTCTCCTTCTTGGGTGTGCCGAAGGGCTTGGGAGTTGTTACTCTTTCAATAAGAGGAACAAGAAGATTCATAATAAGAATTGCGAATGATACGCCTTCAGGGAGCGAGCCGAAAATTCTGATAAGTGCGGTTATGATACCGCAGCCGATGCCGAATATGTATTTGCCGTCTGTATTAATGGGGCTTGTTGCGTAGTCGGTAGCCATAAAGAATGCGCCGAGGAAAAGGCCGCCGCTCATAAACTGATATGCCGCATATTCAAGACCGTCAACAAGGTCACGCTTGATAACAAAGCCTGCAACAAGCATAATGAGGGCGAATGAACCGAGATATGCAACGGGAATTTTGAATGAAATAACTTTTCTTGCGATAAGATAGATACCGCCGATGAGAAGAGCGATTGTGCAGGTTTCGCCGAGCGAGCCTGCTCTGTTACCGATGAACATATCGAGAAGAGAGGGAATAACAGCGTTTTCTTCACCGTAAAGAGCAAGGGGAGTTGCGGTTGTCATAACCTCGGGCTTTGTAATCCACGCAAGGGGTTTTGCCCACTCGCTGCCGCTCATTTTTGTTGCAAATGAGAGCAGAAGAACGATTCTTGCGGTGATTGCGGGGTTTGCAAAGTTCTGACCGATACCGCCGAAGAACTGTTTTACGACAACTATCGCAACAACGGAGCCGACAGCGGCTATCCAAAGAGGAACGGTTGAGGGAAGGTTGAATGCAAGAATAAGACCCGTTACAACCGCACTCAGATCGCCGATTGTGTTGTGGCGCTTCATAACTTTTCTTGCTATGTATTCCGAAAGAACTGCGCTGATAACCGTTGTTGCCGTTACCGCGAGAACTCTCGGACCGAAGAATACGAACGATGCAATAAGAGCGGGAATGAGAGCAATTATAACATCGAGCATTATTCCGGTTGTTGTTTTTTTGCTTCTGAGATGGGGCGAAGCACTTACAACAAGTTTTTTACCGTTGACCATTATTTATTGCCCTCCTCTCTGAGAATTGATTTTGCAAGTCGCATATGCTGAACAAGGGGTTTACCTGCGGGGCAGGCGAATGCACAGCTTCCGCATTCCATACAAACCATAATGCCTGCGTGCTTGAGCATATCAACGTCTTTCGCCTTTGCGGCTCTGACTATATTGGTGGGCATAAGGCTCATCGGGCAGGCAACAACACATCTGCCGCAGCGGATGCAGTCCGTTTCATCTTTCAGAACGGCATCGTCTTTTGCAAAAGCGAGAATTGCGTTGTTCTGCTTGAGAATGGGAAGATCCGTTCCTACTATTGCAAGACCCATCATCGGGCCGCCGGTAAGGATTTTGCAGGGTTCTTCCTTGAAACCGCCGCAATAATCAATGATTTCGCCGATGTTTGTGCCGATAGGAACTCTTATGTTGTTGGGCTTTTTGATGGCTGAACCGTCAACCGTGATTGAACGGCTGATGAGGGGCTTACCCGTTCTTACGTAACGGGCGATAAACGCAACCGAAGCAACGTTCATAACAACGCAGCCTACGTCTGCAGGAAGCTTTCCGGGAGGAACTCTTCTGCCCGTTGCGGACTGAACCATCATCTTTTCTGCGCCCTGAGGATATTTTGATTCAAGAACCATAAGCTTTACTTCGTCGTTAATGTCCTGCTCGTGGTCTGCAATGTCCTTGAGAACGCCGAATGCATCGGGTTTGTTGTCTTCAATGCAGATAACAACCTGCTTGAAGCCGAGCATCTTCTTGAGAAGATAGACGCCTGCGAGAATATTCTTTGAATTTTCAACGCATTCGCGGTAGTCAACCGTTATGAAAGGTTCACATTCAGCGGCGTTGATGATGAGGGTATCAATATTTTTATCATCGGGGAAGTTGAGCTTGACGTGGGTGGGGAAACCTGCGCCGCCGAGACCGACAAGACCCGAATCCCTTACAGCCTTTATAAGGTCTGCTTTCGTTTCAACAACGGGAGGCTTGATTCCTTCCCAAAGACGCATTTCACCGTCGGATTCAATTGTAACAGCCTTCGACATAACGCCGTTGGGGAGCTTTACATCGCCGATTGCGGTTACGGTACCCGATACCGAAGCGTGAATGGGTGCGCTGACGTATTTGTCGGTGTCGCCTATAAGCTGACCGACTGCCACAACGTCGCCCACTTTTACAACGGGTTCACAAGGTGCACCGATATGCTGCTGCATAGGGATAACAACCTTTGAGGGAATCGGGAGCCTTTCAACTTTTTTGTGAGCAGTGTTTTTATGGTGGTCAACCTTAACACCGCCCCTGACCTTTTTGACAGCTTTGAGTACGCCGTCAACAACGGTCTTAGCCATAATATTCCTCCTAACAGAAGTGGTTTTTCATTTTTTCAAGAGCCGGAATGACGGCTCGGAGTATAACGCCCGTAACTGCACCCGTAACAATGCCGAAAACGGCGAGTGCGGGGGCGTAGTAAACAATATTTGCCGTTGAGGTTATCAGCATTGCCGCCATAAGCTGCCCGAGGTTGTGGCAAAGGGCGCAGATAACCGAAATGCCGATGAGTCCGAGATGTTTTCTTGAATACCGCATCAGCAGATACATTGCAACTGCGGAAAGAATTCCTCCCGAAAGGCTCATTATGCCTGCGGTTGCGCCCCTTGTAACAAAACTGAAAAGTCCTTTTAAAAGAGCTATTGCAACCGCGTGGGGGAAGCCGAGGCTTCCTGCGGCAAACATCGTTATTATGTTTGAGAATCCCGGTTTTGCTCCGGGCGGCAGAAACGGCAGCGGCGGAATAAGTCCTTCAAGAAAATTGAGAGCTATCGCCAATGCACAGAGAATTGCCGTGAGTGCGGTTTTATAGTTTTTCTTCATATCAATATACAACGGCGTCCAGCTCGGAGCCCGTAACGGTTATAACCGTTTTTGCAGGCAGACAAACTGCGATATCGCCGCTTTTTTCAAGATTACCCGATGCAACGCAGAGCTTATCTTTGCAATCGGAATGTTCAAACCTGATTCTGCCGTTTTCGGCAACGATTAAAATATTATAATCGCCGTCAGGCTTTATTTCGGTTTTTTCTTTTACCGAATCAAGGTCGATCGTCTGAATGATTTTTCCGTCAACAGAGATTTCGGCAACGGGATTTGAACTGTTTCTGCTGCCGAGAAACATAAATATGCCTGCGGCGGCTATAATCAGCGCAATAACAATCAGATCGGCTTTTTTAAATAATTTAACGTTCATTCGGTTTCCGCCAATTTATAGTTTTTATCGGTGAGAGAAAGCATTGCTTTTGTTTCGCTGTCGGTATAGATTATGTTTTCATCCGTAATAAAAATAACCTTTGCACCGTAATGCTCCGCAAGTTTTGTGCCTTCTTCAATTCCGAGAACGAAGCAGGCGGTTGAAAGAGCATCGGTCAGCAAGCCGCTTTCAGAAATAACCGTAACGCTGACAAGTCCGTTATCAACGGGATATCCCGTTTCGGGGTTTAAGATATGATGATATCTTTTTCCGTTTTCTTCGAAATACTGCTCGTAATTGCCCGAGGTTGAGACGCAGGTTTCAGCCGTTGTGAGAGTTGCAATGCTGCCCGTACCGCCTTTCGGGTCTCTGATACCGACCTTGAAATCGTCTTTGCCGTAAAGCAGAACACTTCCGCCGACGCTGACAACGGCACGGCTGACTTTCTGCGTTTCAAGATGCGATTTTATGCTGTCGAGCGCAATGCCTTTGCCCGATGCGCCGAAATCAACAGCCGCGTTTTTATCGCCGAGAGTTATTTTATTGCCTGATAACGAAACTTTTTCGTATCCGCTGTGTGAAAGAGCTTCGGAGAGCTGATTTTTATCGGGAACAGACGGAGCAGAGCCGAAATTCCAGAGGTTGCTTATCTCACTGAGAGTAAAATCAAACGCACCGTTGCTTTCAGCGCTGATATCTGCAAGAAGCGAAAAATACGTTGCGGTTTCAGAATCAAGTTCGGCTTCACCGTTTTTATTAAGATTATAAACAACGGAGTTTTCTGCCGTGCGTGAAAGAACTTCGGAATCAAGCTTTTCGACAATGCTCTGAATTTCAGCAAGGCTCTTTTCGGCATCTCTGCCCTGAACTTCAGCCGAGCAATAGGTGTTCATCGAAAAAAACGAATTGTTGAGAGTTTCGGGTCTGACGGCGTCAAAGAGAACAAGAGCCGCAACGGCAACGGCGGCAAGAACCGCAATTATTATCGCCGCTTTTTTCTTCATCAACGCACACTCCCCTTATTATAATAATATATAATACACCTTATTTAATAAAATTTCAATCTTTTTTGTGTATAATGTTATAAATTACAATAATTTGTATTTAAATTTAATATAAAATGTGGTAAAATAAGCGGAAAGGAGTGATAATATGGCAGATTCAATATATATGCCCGTAAAATGTGCGTGGGGGAATAACTGCGTTAATGAAAATTCGGATATGCTTGTCCCGCTCGGCAAAAGCTGCCTTATTGTTACGGGCAAAAACAGTGCGAAGCTCAGCGGTGCGCTCGGCGATGCGATAAAAGCTCTTGAAAAACATAATATTTCCTATGAAATTTTTGATGAGATAAGCGAAAATCCGCTTATTTCCGCCTGCTGCAGAGCAGGGGAGGCGGCAAGAAAAGCAAATGCGGAGTTCATTCTCGGCATCGGCGGAGGCTCGGTGCTTGACGGCTCGAAAGCGATAGCGATTTATGCTTCAAATTCCGACCTTGCGCCGATTGATATTTATAAAAGAGAATACAAAAATCCTGCCTTGCCCGTTGCGCTTATCGGAACAACCGCAGGCACGGGCAGTGAGGTGACGGCGGTTGCCGTGCTTACAAACGACGAAACGGGCATCAAAAAAAGCATTTCAGGCCCCGATTGCTATGCGGCTGTTGCTTTTTGCGACCCGAAATATACTTCGTCAATGTCATATAAAACAACGGTTTCAACGGCGCTCGATGCTTTTGCTCACGCAGTTGAAGGCTTTTTTACTCCGAAATGCAACGGTGTACTCAGGCTGTTTGCCGAAAAGTGCATACCCGAGCTTTACCGCTGCCTTGAAGAACTTTCAAAAACAGACGAGGTATCGCCCGATTTAAGAGCGCCGCTTTATTATTCTTCAATCTATGCAGGGCTTGTCATCAACACCTGCGGAACGGCATTTCCTCACCCTCTCGGCTACGTGCTTACCGAGAATTACGGAGTGCCTCACGGCATGGCGTGCGCCGCATTCTTTGCACCGTATATTGACAGATGTGCAGAGTTTTCGCCTGAAAAATTCAACGATTTCTGCCGAATGACAGATGATATTGAAAATGTGAAATCGGTTATTGCTTCGCTTACGGATTTATCGGGAGTTCATATCGGCGAAGAAAGCGCAAAAAAATACGCCCTGCGTTGGCAGAGCGTGATTCCGAGAAATTTTACCGCCTCCCCCGGAGGACTTACGCAGGAAGAGGCGGCGGATATCCTTAGCTTGATTTAGCAGCCGCAGCCACAGCCGCAGTCATTGTTTCTTGTGTTAGCGAAAGTGTTGCCGCAGCCACAGCCGCAACCGCAGTCGTTATTGCAGAAAAGAAGAATGAGGATGATGAAAAGGCACCAGTTGTTATTGCATCCGCAACCCATGTATCTTACCTCCGTTTCCGGTTAAACGGTTTTTCAACCGCTTACATTCACATCTTATGACGGATGTCTGAATTGTGTTACAAAAAATACAGCCCACGGTTAAGTGGGCTGTATTTTTTACGTGCTTAATCTTACGTATTCCGATTCGTAATCGGCAATCACGCTGTCGAATTCATTGAGGATATAAGAGATTTCCGTTGCAATATCGCCGCAGGCATCGAAGAACGGGCCTGAAGCTTCGTCGATGATGAAGCCTGTGGGGTCGGTGATAAACTTATAGGATTTCCACACTTTGTTTGCGGTTTCGTATTTTGCAAAGAAATTGTCAAGAACGAAGCCGAGGGGATTTGTGCAAAGGTCTATCACTGCCTTGACGCCTTCTCCGTTTTCCGAAATGCCTTTGAGAATATCGTGCTGCATCTGCACTGCGGTGCGAACGCTCTTTATCTGTGCAAGGTTATAACGAACGGTATATTGTTCAAAGCCTTCAATCTTATCAATGCTGTGGCCTTCTTTGAGGGCTTTTTCTGTATCAATTCTCTTGATGGGAATGGGATAAACGTCGATTTTTTCGGTTGCGTCATACCAGAGGTCATAAAGAGAATCAACGTCGCTTGTTGCACTTATGCTGTCAGCCGTGTCGCCGAACATCTTATAGAGATAATCGTAGTTTATATCGGTTATATAATAGCTTTCGCCGAAAATCTTTGATATAAGCTCAACGGTTGATCTCTGATCCTGCGGAAGCGACGATAAATCGTACTCATAGTTTTCAAGGCGCATAAACGAATAGCCGTTATAGATATCCATATTGCCCATTGAAATAACAATCTTTGTTTTGAGAGCGATATAGTCTTCTGCCACGATGTGGTCAATGTATGAAAGCTCCATATCCGTTCCCTTAAGGGTATAGAGATCCTCGTTTGAACCGCCGTCTTTTATGAGCGTACCTGCTATCATTGATTTTGCGGTATCAATGCTGTCGCCCATACCCGAGCAATCCTGCGCAACGGAATCAAATATGGGTGCAACGAGGCTCAGACCGACGCTCTGGTCAAGAGGCAGAGGTTCGCCGTTTTCAAGGCACATTGTAAGGAATACGGGTGCAAGAGAATTATCGTATGCATCGGTGATGCGTGTAAGAGTTGTTTCGATTTCTTCGGGAATTGTTTCTTCCTCCGATTTGAGGGTGAGCTTATAATCAGAGGATGAACCGATGAGCGATAAGCCGCTGCAATCGGAAACGCGGACGTTGAAATCAGTGCCGTCCTCGGGGTAGAGCGAAACCGTTTCTTCTTCTTCAACGTACATCGAAACAACCGCACGTCCGTTGGTATCGTAAATTTCAATCTGAACGGGTGTTTCTGCCGAGAGAGTAATCTCCGTCACGTGGTTTGCGGGAGTTGTGACGCTGAATGCGTCTGAATCCGAGGCAAAGTTGATTGAATGCTTGTACGTTGTTTTGCGTGTGCCTGCGGTGATGGTTGAAACGCATTCGTCATCTTCGCTGCCTATATCGCATTTATCGAAGGCCTTTGATATCACGCTGACAACCTTATGAGCCGCAGAATCGTCTTCGCCGCTGCCGATAACGGTTGAGTGTGCTTCTTCGCAAAGAATTTCACGGTAAAGGCTCATACTTACCGACGGGATAAGCTCTGCAATTTCAACGGCAGAATCAATGATGCTGCGGTATTGCTCAGCCGAAACGTCGAGTTTGCTGAATGCGGAGCAAAGTGCCTTTTCAAGGGATGCAATTCCTTTTTCCGTTTCGGGGACTTTTGAAATATTGGTTTTGCCCGTATCCTTGATTAATTCGGTGTTATTGCTTTCAAGCATTGCGGATACGCTGTCGCCCGCAGCGGTGATGTTGTTTACAGAAACGTTAATGGGACACTGTGTTTCCGGGTCTGTGAGACAGATAAGCTTTTCATCGCTCTTTTGAAGCACTGCGCCCGTTACAGCGGTTTTGCCGTCCTGCGAAATAACGGCGTGGTAGGCATCAATAAGACCGCTTCCCGTATCGTACCAACACTCGGTTTTATCAATAACGAGTGCGTTATCGCCGAATGCTTCTCTGACGGTGAACATTGCCGAAGCCAGCGAGCCTGCCGTTTCGTTTGTGACGGTGAGCGAGGCTTCATCGCCTGCAACGTAAAGAGGTTTGTTATCCTTATCGGTAACAAGAACTCGGTTTTTGCCGATGATGGGTTTGCCGTTGAATTCCTGCCGGAAAATATAGGCATTGTTTCCGTTTGAAAGCCTTTTTACTTTCGCTTTTGCAAAATTGAAATCCTTCCACTGGTCATATGATTTTGCAAATTTCACCGCTTCTTCATCGGAGCTTATCGGTGTTTCGCCGTAAAGCCTGAGAAGATCGGCACCGTTTAACGAACCGACCTCGTTCTGGGCTTCTTTTCTGTCAAAGAAGGTGTAGTTGATCGTGTCGCGGATATCGTCAAACCAATCAAGATTGAAGGGATTGATATAAATAACGGAGAGCGAAATTATTGAAATAACAAGAAGAATTGCGATGATTATCTTTAACGGATGCTTTGTGCCTTTGGGTTCAACGTAATTGAAAGGCACGGGTTCATACGGCTTTTTCCTGCGGAACACCTTGATTCTGACTGTGTCAAAGAAATCTCTGATTTTTTTCTTGAAACCGTCAAGAGCCTGCTCTTTGCCGATAAGTCTGAAGAACGGTCTTGCAAAGAGCCACACTCCGCTTATGAAAATAACAAAGAACGCAACAATCTGGGTGGGTGAGAAGAACGGAATTCCGAAAAGTGAACCCTGATCATCCCCTCTGAAGAAATCGGAGAAGAAGCGGAAAATCGAGTAAGAGAAAAGATATATTTTGAGGCGGCTGCCGAAAGCTCTTTTATGCAGAGCAATCAGAAGAACGAGCGCAAACAAAGCCTCGGCTTCTCTTACGGGGAGATTGACCGATACGCCGAAAAGTTCAAGCGGTCTGCCGAAGCAGCAGCCTGCGAGGCTGCAGCCGATTCGGGAGATGAGCTGAACCGTCAGAATCGGCGAAACGATTTTGTTCAGGGCAAATTTCAGGTTGATTTTATTTATCCTGAGGAATACCGTTGCCCACAGCAGAAAACTTAACAGACCGAAATAAAAGCTGAATCCGCCCTGAGCAAGGCGCTGAAAAACGGGCAGTTCCGCAACGTCTTCAAACACCATCCAGGTGATTACGTTTGAACCGAGAACGCCGAAAATACCGCTCCAGAAAAAGCTTCTTTTGATGCGTTTGTTAACGCATTTTGAGAAAAACTTTTTCTTGAAAGTTTTTTTGAATACGATTACGCCTGCAATAAAAGCGATGAAAAGCATAATCGGATATATCGGAATCGGACCGAAGTTGATTCCGAAAATGGGCTGCGAAATCTGATGCGGCATATTATCCCTCCGTATAATTCTGGTAAATTAAAATATAGCATAAAAAAATACACATTACAAGAAGAAGTTGTCTTATACCGTCGCAAAATGCAAAAATATATCCCGACAGCTCGCAGTCTGCCGGGATAAGGAATTATTTGTCTTTTTCAATAGTCTGCAGGAATTGGTTTGCCATCGAAATCGCTTCTTCTGCGCCGAGCTTTGATGCGATTTTGCTGATGGGCTTAAGCGGAAGCTTGCCTGCGACCCTGAGCGCAGGGTGGTCAACGGAAATGCCTGCGTGGTTCTTGACAAGCCTTTGAACTTCCGAATTGAAAAGAATATCGCCGAGGCTGTCGTTGAGCGAAAGCATATCGGGATTTATATTTTCGCTTGAATTGAACCAGTTGCGCACAAACGACTGACAGCCCTCGGGGAGAACGTAATCGGGGTTTTCAATATCGGTGCCGTTGATGACGATTTTATGGGAACATCTGCCTGATTTTGCCGTGATAACGTTTTCACCCTCGTTGATAACGGCATCGAAAACAAAAATCTTATCGCCTTCAAGCTCCGTTGTTTCGCCGTTTACGGTGAGCTTAACCTTATTGCAGTTTGAATAAACCTTGATTTTCTGCTCGCCCGTCGGTCTGTCAACGAATCTTTCGCCTGCGATATGAACGAACTTTTCGTCTGACCAGTATGCCTTATATACAAAGAAAGAATCTTTCTTTATTTTTCGGTCAAACGTAACAAGTCCTTTGTTGTTGCGTCCTCTTACTCCGCCCTCGTTTCTGATTGCCGAGCCGAAGTCAAACATATTCCATACGTATGAACCCCAGAGCCATTTGCGTTCGGTGAGTGCTTTAATATAATGCTCGTGGAAATATGCCTGATATTCTTCTGTGTAGTCGCCCTGAACGGGGTTTGCGGAATGGAGATTCGTCATACCTTCAGCACCGTATTCGGAGATGCTGAGCTTGATATGCGGCTTCTTTGCGTGGAAAGAATCGAGCCATTTGTCAATCTGCTCAACGGTCTGCACGTACCAGCCGAAATACTGGTTGTAGCCGAGAATATCGGGGATATCGTTGAGCTTTGAGTTATCTGAACTGAACGCAACCTGAGCTGTTGCGGTAGGTCTTGTTGAGTCAAGCTGATGAGCGATTGAATTAAGCTCCTTTATCGCTTCGTAAACGCCTGAGCCTGCACCGCCGATTGCGATTTCGTTTGCAACACTCCAGCAATATATTGAGGGATGGTTGTAATTCTGCCTGATAAGTTCTTCAAGCATAAACTTTGCCTGCTCCTGCTTTTTCTTGCTGAAACGGGAGATAACGGGGATTTCAGCCCAGACAAGGAAACCTTCTTCGTCGCAGAGGTCATAGAATTTTTCATCGTGCTGATAGTGGGCAAGTCTGATTGAGTTTGCGCCGATTTCTTTTATAAGCTCAATATCCTTTTTATGCTCTTTGATTGTGAGCGCATTGCCGATGCCTTCCCAGTCCTGATGCCTTGAAACACCCTTCATTTTAACAGGTTCGCCGTTGAGGAAGAAACCTTCTTCGCTGTCAAAATAAAATTCGCGCACGCCGAAACGGTCGCTTACCTCGTCAATAATCTCGCCGTCCTTGATAAGCCTTGCGGTCATCGTGTAGAGATAAGGATTCTTCATTCCGTTCCAAAGAACGGGGTTTTCGATGAAAAGCTTAACGGCGTCAACGTCTGCCGGAACCGATTTTCTTGCAACCTCGTTGCCCTCGGCATCGGTGATGATGAATTCTTTTGTTATATCCTTCATACTGCCTTCAACAAGGCTTTTGACAAACACCCTGCCGTCTGCCTTGGGGGTGATATACATTCCGCAAAGGCTCATATCCAGAAGTGAAAAATGCGATTTCGCAACACCGCTGATGATGTTAACGTCTCTGTAAATTCCGCCGTAGAAGGTGAAATCCGCCATTTCGGGGTAAAGATATTCGTTCGGGCTGTTATCAACGATGATTCTGATTGTGTTTTCTTCGTCTTCCTTTATGAAATCGGTGATTTCAAAGCGGAACATTGCGTAGCCGTTTTCGTGGCTTCCGATATAAATATCATTTATAAACACTTCAACAACGGTGTTTGCGCCGTTGATTTCAAGATAAACTCTGCCCTCGAAAAACGGGATTGTTTTTTCATAAACGTATCTGCCTCTGTCATAGCTTTCGGCAGCACCCTGACCGTCAAGGTTATTCCATGTGTGAGGAAGATTTATGGTTTCCGTCACGCCGTCTTTGATAAAACGCCAATCCTGATTGATATTAGTTATTTTTCTCATTTTTCATTTTCCTTTCTCAATATCCGTTTATGTTTTTGCGCTGCATTGCGCCGAGAATTTTGCTGCGGATATCGCCGTATTTCTTTTCAAACGAGCTGAGCATCTCCTTGACTTCCTGCCTTTCGGTTGTGCCGTCGGCAGGACAGCTGCTTTTAACAACGGGCAGGCTTTCTTTCCTCACAACTCTTGCGCAGTCGCTCTCCCTTGCAAAAATCATCGGTCTTATCATATATATATCCTTGCGCGAAAGGTAAGTTACGGGCATAAAGCAATCAAGAGTGCCGCCGTTGAAAAGATTCATAATAAACGTTTCCGCCAAGTCGTCAAGATGATGACCCAAAGCGATTTTATTGCAGCCGTGTTCTTTTGCGGCGTCGTGAAGAGCGCCTCTTCTCATTCTTGCGCACAGACTGCAGGGGTTGCTCTCTTTTCTTATATCAAATATAACCTCTGCAAGCTGAGTGCGTTTGATAACATACTCAACATCGAGTTCTTTGCAGAGCTTTTCAATCTCGGAATAGTCGCCGTCCGTGTTGCCGAAACGGGGGTCGAGAGTTATTGCCACAATATCGAATTTTTCGGGATAAAATCTGCGCAGATTCGCCATTCCCGCAAGCAGAGCCATTGAATCTTTGCCGCCCGAAACGCCTATTGCGATTTTGTCGCCCTCTTTTATCATCTCATATTGCTGGCACGCAGCCCGCATATGGCTGAGTAATTTTTGCATACAAATTCCTCATTCTATAGTAACGGATTCAACGCTTATCGCCTTGCCCGTTTTGTTGTCAAATTCAAAAATACAGCCGTTCATTATGCAGCCGCCCTCGGCTGTGTCAAATCTTGCAGGCATACCCGTGCGAAGCCATTCGATTGAGATTTCGGGCTTTACGCCGAGAACGGACTGCTTGGGACCCGTCATACCGATATCGGTTATATATGCCGTGCCTTTGGGCAGAATTGCCGCATCGCCCGTGATAACGTGGGTATGTGTGCCGAAAACGGCTGAAACTCTGCCGTCAAGATAAAAGCCCATTGCACGCTTTTCTGCGGTTGCTTCGGCGTGAAAATCAACAAGAGTAATCCTGCAATCCGAGAGCTTGGGCAGAATTTCGTCAACAGCGGTGAACGGATTATCGCATCTGTCCATATAAACCGCACCGGCAAGGTTGATTATGCCCACCTTTGCAAATCCCATATCAACAACCGCATAGCCCTTGCCGGGGTTGCCCTTGAAAAAGTTTGCGGGTCTGATTATATCGTCGCTTTCATCGAGCATTTCGTAGAATTCCCTGCGGCGGTAAACGTGGTTGCCCGTTGTTATGAAATCCACTCCGCTGTCAAAAAGATACTGCGCAGAGAACGGGGTTATTCCGTTGCCGACAGCCGAATTTTCGCCGTTGGCAATGCAGAAATCAATGTTTTTAAGTTTTTTATAAGCAGGTAAAACACTGCGGAGAAATTCGCATCCTTTTGAAGAAACAACGTCTCCGATAACGAGAATATTCATTTGAATTCCCTTTCTATTCAAAAAACGGGGCTGCAAACCGCAGCCCCTATAAAGTTTGGATTATTTTGCGTAATCAACAGTTCTGCTTTCTCTGATAAGGTTAACCTTGATCTGACCGGGGTATTCCATGCTTTCCTCAATCTTCTTGGCGATATCCCTTGCAAGAAGAACCATTTTTTCATCGTTGACTGATTCGGGCTTAACCATAATACGAACCTCACGGCCTGCCTGAATTGCAAACGAACGGTCAACGCCTTCAAACGAAGTTGCGATTTCTTCAAGCTTCTGAAGACGCTTGATATAGTTCTGAACGTCTTCGCGTCTTGCGCCGGGTCTTGCAGCCGAAATAGCGTCTGCAGCCTGAACGAGAACGGCGGTGATGGTCTTTGCTTCAACCTCACCGTGGTGAGCCTTGATAGCGTGAAGAATGTTATCGTTTTCTTTGAATTTCTTTGCAAACTCAACGCCGAGGTCAACGTGTGAACCTTCCATTTCGTGGTCAAGCGCCTTGCCGATATCGTGAAGAAGACCTGCTCGTTTAGCTGTTCTTACATCGGTGCCAAGTTCCGATGCCATAAGACCTGCGATATAGGATACTTCAAGTGAGTGATTAAGAACATTCTGACCGTAGCTTGTGCGGTATCTGAGTTTACCGATGAGTTTGACGATTTCGGGATGAACGTTGTTAACGCCTGCATCAATGAGTGCGTGTTCGCCCGTCTGCTTGATGGTTGCTTCAACCTCGCGCTTTGCCTTATCGTACATCTCTTCGATTCTTGCGGGGTGGATTCTGCCGTCCGCAATAAGTTTTTCAAGAGTGAGTCTTGCAATTTCTCTTCGAACGGGGTCGAAGCTGGAAACGGTGATTGCTTCGGGGGTGTCGTCAATAATAAGGTCAACACCCGTAATCATTTCAAGAGTTCTTACGTTTCTGCCTTCACGGCCGATGATTCTGCCCTTCATTTCATCATTGGGAAGAGCAACAACGGAAACCGTGGCCTCGGCAACGTGGTCTGCGGCGCAGCGCTGAATGGCTGTTGTGATAATCTCTCTTGCAAGAGAATCTGCCTCATCCTTTGTTCTTTGCTCGATTTCCTGAATTTTAACTGCCTTTTCGTGGTTGAGATCCTCGTCAAGAACGCTGAGGATATAGTCCTTAGCCTGTTCCTTTGAGAAGCCTGAAATGCGCTCAAGCATTTCAAACTGGCTCTTTTTGATGCTTTCGATTTCTTCAAGGCGTTCGTCTGCAGCCTTGATTTTACCGTCAAGAACTTCGTTTTTCTTTTCAAGGTTTTCGCTCTTCTTATCGAGAGTTTCTTCCTTCTGAGTAAGACGGCGTTCCATTCTCTGAACTTCATTGCGTCTTTCACGGAGTTCTTTTTCTGTTTCTGTTCTCTGCTTGTGGATTTCATCCTTAGCTTCGAGAACAGCTTCCTTTTTCTTTGCTTCAGCTGTTGAAATGGCTTCGCTGATTATTTTGTTTGCTTCCTGCTCAGCGGAACCGATTGCAGCTTCGGCAACTTTCTTCCTATGTAAACCCCCGAGTACGAAGCCGAGAACAAGACCGACAACGAGAGTAGCGACGGCAATAAGAATTGCAATCCAAAGATCCAAGTGTATTATTCCTCCTTTTTTGAGATTTTTTGGCTTTACGAACAAGTAAAACCGCTATAAAAACAGATTAATGAAAATCAACCAATGGTGTATGAAAGCGAAAAATCGCTTATCTTGGCACAAAATAACACCATTGTATTAATAGTATACTTTTAATTGAATAATGTCAAGTTTTTTATGAATATTTAATCAAAAAATCTATTGACTTTGGTTTCGAGGAGTGATAATATAAGGATAATATCGAAATCGTTGAAGCAGAAGGCTGTTTGCAACGGCATTTTTTCAGAGAGCCGCCTCAGGGGCTGAAAGGGCGGTAAAATGCGGCAAATATGCTACCGCCTGCCGAGTGCCGTCGTAGTCAAGGCGCGCCGTATCAGCTGCGTTAAAGCTGTCAGAGAGCCGATTTTTATCGGAATTACGGGTGGAACCGTGGAGTATATTATGCTTCATCCTGTTTATGCAGGATGGAGCTTTTTGTTTTATAAATTATGAAAGGAAATGATAGATATGATTAATGTTACTCTCAAAGGCGGCGTCGTTAAGGAATTTGAAAACGGCACAACCGCTATGGAAATCACAAAGAGCCTCGGTATGGGTCTTTATAAGGCAGCCTGCGTTTGCAAAATCGACGGCGTTGTATGTGACCTGAGAACAGCTCTTGATAAGGACTGCGAGCTTGAAATTCTTACTTTTGACGATGCGGACGGAAAGTGGGCGCTCCGCCACACCGCATCACACATCCTTGCTCAGGCAGTTAAAAGACTTTACCCCAACGCAAAGCTTGCTATCGGCCCCGCAATAGATAACGGCTTCTACTATGATTTCGATGTTGACGTACCCTTCACTCCCGAAGTTCTCGAAAAAATCGAGGCAGAGATGAAGAAAATCGTAAAAGAAGGTCTTCCTCTTGAAAAATATGAGCTTGACCCCGAAGATGCAATAAAAATGATGGAAGAGAGAGGCGAAACCTTTAAGGTTGAGCTTATCAAAGAACACTCCGATAAGGGCGAGAAGATTTCATTCTATAAGCAGGGTGAATTTGACGAACTCTGCGCAGGTCCTCATATTCCCGATACAAGCAGAGTCAAGGCATTCAAGCTTACCTCCTGCACGGGCGCATATTGGAGAGGCGATACAAACAACAAGATGCTCCAGAGAGTTTACGGCACGGCTTCCACAAAGAAAGAGGATCTTGAAGCATATCTTGAGGCTGTTGAAGAGGCAAAGAAGCGCGATCATAACAAAATCGGCAGAGAACTCGGCTACTTCACAACCGTTGATTCAATCGGTCAGGGTCTTCCCATTCTTATGCCCAAGGGCGCAAGAGTAATCCAGCTTCTTCAGAGATGGGTTGAAGACGTTGAGCAGGCAAACGGCTATCTTCTCACCAAAACTCCCCTTATGGCAAAGAGAGATCTTTACAGAATTTCAGGTCACTGGGATCACTACCGTGACGGTATGTTCATTCTCGGCGATCCCGA
>JAZSBC010000076.1:0-5505 GCA_045602245.1 Acutalibacteraceae bacterium
CCGACTGTCTGCTTCAACCCGAAGAATTCGAAAAAATCCTCGGTGTTTTTGCATCTTACATCAAAGAAAACGGCGTTACCGTTTATGACGAAACGGCTCACAAAGGTCTGTTGCGTCACATTTATCTGCGCAAAGGCACAAAAAGCGGCGAAATTATGGTGTGCGCCGTAATCAACGGCAATAAGCTCCCGAATGAAAACAAGCTTGTTTCCGCTCTGACGGAATGCAGCGGCTCAATAAAGAGCATCGTCGTAAACATAAATAAAGACAAGACGAACGTTATTCTCGGCAAAACCTGCCGCACCCTCTGGGGCGAGGATTATATCACCGATATTCTCTGCGGACTGACTTTCCGCATTTCTCCCCTGTCTTTCTATCAGGTCAACCGTGACCAGGCAGAAAAGCTTTATAACAAGGCGGCTGAATATGCGGCTTTAAGCGGCAGCGAAACAGTGCTTGACCTTTATTGCGGTGCAGGCACAATCGGTCTTTCAATGGCGAAAAATGCAAAGGAAATCATCGGCGTTGAAATTGTTCCCGAAGCAATTGATGATGCAAAAATCAATGCGGAAATCAATGGCATTACAAACACGCGATTTATCTGCGGTGACGCTGCAAAGGCAGCTGAAATCCTTAAAAATGAAGGTATCCGCCCCGATGTGATTATCCTCGACCCGCCAAGAAAAGGCTGCTCGCCCGATATGATAAACACCGCAGCGCAAATGCAACCCGAACGCATTGTTTACGTTTCCTGCGTCCCTGCAACACTCGCCAGAGACTGCGGTCTTTTTTCAGACCTCGGCTACACCGCAACCAAAGCCACCCCCGTTGATATGTTCCCCCGAACCGGCCACGTTGAGACGGTATGTCTTTTGTCCAAACTTAATACCAAACACCATATCGAAATTGATTTGGATATGGATGAGCTGGATTTGACCGATGTAGAGAAGAAAGCTACATATCAGGAAATCAAGGATTATGTGCTTGAGCATAGCGGTCTGAAAGTCAGCAGTTTGTATATCACACAGATAAAACAAAAATATGGTATCATCGAGCGTGATTGTTATAACAAACCAAAGTCCGAAGATGCAAGACAACCCCAATGCCCTCCGAATAAAGAAAAAGCAATCAAGGAAGCATTAAAACACTTCGGAATGATTAAATAAATATGTTTTAAACCCTCTGAGAATCAAATGATTTTCAGAGGGTTTTACTCGGTATTTATAATTGGAGTGTAGTTTATTTACAAAAGAAATCTGCAAAAGCACTTCGAAATAAAATTTACGTATTACTGATTACGCTTGTTATGCTTTTCTAAAGCGATATTAATTCCTTCAGCTTCTTTTTTGATGATGTAATAATTGAGTAAAAAAGCAATTAAATAAACAACGGCAACTGAAATAAGCATCATTACAATACCTTTTATATCAAAATTCAACCAATCAAACCATATGCCTAAACTAATCATAATTACTGACATTAAAGCATAGTGTATCACAATCGAAACCGCAAGTTTTGTCTTGGTGTTTATTGCCGTGAAAATAAAAGCACCGATGCTTGTCATGATTGATGTGATAAATCCGGAAAGAAGAACTTGCCAAAGCACACTGTCAGGCACATCGTAACCCGGTGACAAAGACATATTTACCGCACAAACAAAAACTATCCCCAAAGTTATTGTTGAGAAAAAATTAATAAATACCTTTAAAAAATTCATTTTCATTCCTCCTATATTCCAAGTTTTTTCTTTAGATTTGCGACATACTGTCTTGTTATTATAACTTTTTCACCATTGCAGAGCACACCTTCAAGTCTGCCGTTAAACATCGGTACTATTTTGCTGACTTTTGAAATATTTACTATCATTGATTTTGAAATTCGCACAAAATTCGTTTGTTTGTATATTTCTTCAAGTTCATACAATTTTTGCTTTATTTCAAAAACCTTTTTTTCACAGCAAGCGTAAACTTTGTTATCAACCGATTCAAAATAATAAACTTCTTTTGAATCAAGCTGAACAATTTCATTTTCGTAAAAGGCAGTTATCCGGTTTCTTCCGGCTTTGACAGCATATATCAGATTTATTATATCGCTGTCCATAGTATTGGTTCTGATGATTATTTCTTCTTCGGCACCGTCAGCCAAAGCTTCAATTGTTATTTTCATAACAGCCTCCGATCATTTGTCAGATTTTTTTGCTCTTTTTGTTACAATTGCACCGCACACCAAAAAAACGATGCCGCAGGTAAGTAATATTATTATACTGTCAAAGTCACTTATTTTATATGAGAAAATCTCGAGGTCAACACCCATTTCCAAACGGTATTCGTTTATCAACTCAGCAGGAGCGTCTTTAAAAATAATCGCCTGCACATCCTCAGTCATAACTGTTCTGAAAAGCTTTGTACCATATATGACAGGCAGAAATTTTATTATATTTGCCATTGTCTCCGAATAATCTCCTATCGGAAGATATATTCCCCCAAGAAAGCCTACTATCGTTCCGATAACTGTTCCGAGTCCTCCCCAAGCGCCCTGGGTTGCGACAAGCATAGCTAATAAATACATTAAAGCGGAATATGTAAATGAATTCACTGCAATAATACCAATCAGCTTGATGTGAGAAACAAATGAATAGACATCGGCACCCTTGATTATACAATATAATTCCGAAAACGCCAAAGTTAATATGCAGATTATAACCGAACAAATCCAGGCTGATGTCACATATGCTGCAGAAATTGTAAATCGGCTTACGGGTGCAGTATATATTGAATTCAGTCTGCCGTCAACACGGTCACGAATCATAGCGGAATAAAACGCAATTGTAACTGTTACGGCATTTATACCGACTATTCCGCCCGCAATCCATTGCAAAACAAAAACTGTTGCATTAATCTTATCGGAATCGGCATTTCTTCCAGGAAACTCACCTATCATTGATACAATTGCATCGATTTGAAAATCGCTCAAGAAGAAAAGCATCAGAATTATTGTTACAATCATTGATAACAGCGAAAAAAACACGGCGGATTTATCCCGAAAATATATTTTAAGATTTCTCTTTATTAATTCATAAAAATTCATTTTAACACCCCATTTTATTAATTCGAACATGCGTTTAAGAACACATCATCCATATTACCCTGAATAACTTCGAAACCTGTTATTTGTTCTTTGAGTGAGTGGACAGGCTCTATGGCATCAACGGTATTTTTTATCGGAAAGCTAAGACCGTATTCTTCTTTTTTTACAGAAAAGCCCTGATCGGAAAGTGTTTGGAAATTCTTGTCACCGTTTTCTTTGCTGCAATATATTTTCACTGTATCAGATGCGTATTTTTCCTTCAGCTCAAATGGAGTTCCCTGTGCACGAACAGAGCCTTTATCGATTATGATTATTCTGTTTGCTCCGGCAGCTTCCTCCATATAGTGCGTTGTCAGAAAAATTGTCATGCCGGTATTACGGCGCAGACTTTCAATTACACTCCACACATCTTTTCTGGTAGCGGGATCAAGACCGGTTGTGGGCTCATCAAGGAAAAGAATTTCCGGTGTATGCATAAGCGCTGCCGCAATTTCGCAACGTCTTTTCTGACCGCCCGACAACTTTGAATAACGTTTTTTCAGAAGTTCCGAAAGAGATAGCATTTCGCTCAGTTCATCAAGGCGTTTCTGTGCTTCGCTTTTTGAAGCACCATGCAGTATACCTCGACACAAAAGGTTTTCCTTAACGCTCAATATATCGTCAAGACAGTTTTGCTGATAAACGATTCCTATTTTTCGGCGAATTGCTTCGTCATTCTTTCCCAGAATTTCTCCGCAGATTTCTACATGACCTTCATTTGACTTAAGCAATGTGGACAACATATTTATTGTGGTTGATTTTCCTGCCCCGTTTACTCCCAGAAAACCTAACAGTTCTCCTTTGTTCACATCAAAACTAATTTTATTAACGGCAGTAAAATCACCGAATCGCTTTGTAAGATTATTTACGGTTATTGCTTTCATCTGTGCCCCTCCTTGTTTTATCCTGATTGAATTATATACAGAACTCCGCTTGCTTGGCAACAGATTTTAATCAAGATGCATTTTAGAGGGGGTAAGATGCAAAAAACAATCGTCAAAGACAATAATTAAGCATATTAGTTGGCTTCGGCCATATTAAAAAGGAGACTTCTATACAGAAGTCTCCTGAATTTAAAGCAGTTTTTCTTTCAGTGTTACGGTTGATGTTTTTGGAATTATGAAGAAATTATCGAGAATGTATACTAAAATTATAACCGCACAGAACGATATAGTAAATATGGGCATTGGGTATCCCTTCTTTCAGATATTAAACAAGGCTGATTGTAACCTTTTCTCCGTTTTCGCCGTCAACGGAAAGGATTTCTCCTGAAAGCCCCGTTTTGACAGCGTTTTCGATTGTGTTTGCCTGAGATCCCGTAAGTCCTCCGAATGTGCTGCCTAAATTAAGTCCGAAGCGCATAATAGTAAGAGGAAATCTGACATTTGAAACTTTTCCGTTTCGTTCTGTTGTGATAAGAAGAGTTGTCGCCTTCTTGCCCGTAAAAACAGGTTCTTCATATTTTGATTCGGACTCGGTATACGGTTTTGCCTCCGCAATATTTTCGGTTGCGGGAGCGGCGCCGAGCAATTCATCAACGCTCATTCCGAAAATCTTTGCAATTGCGGGCAAAAGTGAAATATCGGGGCAGGATAAATTATTTTCCCATTTCGATACAGCCTGAGGTGATACTCCAAGGTTCGCTGCAAGTTCCTCCTGAGTCATTCCTTTTGCTTTTCTTTTTTCTGAAATATTGTTTCCGAGATTCATGATTCATTCTCCTTCAAATTTTGATTCGGCTTGCTTTCGCCGATTTCATTGTTGCAAATTCCTTCGGTTGAGTCAACAAACGAGACGTTGAATCCGATAAACTAATGGTTGTTTTCGGGGTATCAACCGTTGGTTGACTGCTCTTTCCTGAGCTTTTTGGCGTTTTCCGCCCTGATTTTCTTATAGCTTTTCACGGCATTCAAAATATTTAAAACAAAGCACAGCAAAAACAGGGCGGCAGGAAGAAGATAAATATAATTTTTCGATGAAACCGCAATATAGGTCATTATTCCGGAATTTATAAAATGCAGAACACAACAGAAAACATATAAAATAAATTGTTTTTTATTTTGCTCCATGTCATTCACCTTACCCTTTCACTTACAAGACGAATAATAAATGGGGTTGGTCTGCTTTTTTATAATGTTTTTTATTCGGGAAGTTTATCACAAAAAAGAAATGTTGTACGCGCCGCCTTTTGTTCTTCGGTCGGGAGAGCGAGCACTTCCGACTTGAGAAGCTGCTCAATAACGGTCATTCTCATTCTGCCGTTTGTCCACTTTGCTTTGCAGGCTATTCTGTGAAGCGGGAGCATGTGGTCTGCAACACAATCCTTTGTAAGCTCATAATATTCCTTATTCTATTTTCCAAGCTTCTTTCCAAGCTTTT
>JAZSBC010000077.1:0-2252 GCA_045602245.1 Acutalibacteraceae bacterium
GGCAAGCCTGCTGTTGTTGCCGATACGCATCTTATCAGAATATCAAATCTGCTGGGTCTTGTTTCAACAAAAGACCCGTTTAAGGTTGGAATGAAGCTGCGCGAAATTCTTCCGCCCGAGGAAAGCAACGATTTCTGCCACCGCTGCGTGCTTCACGGCAGGGATACCTGCGTTTCGGGCAGACCGAAATGCGGCGAATGCGAAATGAAAAGCTTCTGCAGACACGTCACAGAAACGAAATAACCAGAAAAACCGCAGTGCTGACAATCGCTCCCGAGCAGGCGGCGGCGCTCATACTCAGCGCGAAACGAAGGCGGCTTTTACGAATTCTTGATGCAGGGGGCATACCTGCACTCTGAGCAATAGCGCTCGCCCTCTCCCTCAAATCGCCTTCGCTGACTGCGGAATATTCGGGCTTTATAAAAAACAGCACCCTTTCGAAGTATTCGCACTGGGTCTGTGTGATTTCCACTACCTGTCTGTTGACTCCCTTTATCAAAACTTTTTCCCCTTTAACATTGAATTTCTATGTTATTTTTGGCATTGCAAACAGCAATTATACTTGCCGTTTCAGAAAGATAAATATACATTCTGTATAGTTAACTTTTCAACCAAAATGGTGGAAAACCGTGTGGAAAAGGTGTATAACTCGGGTTAAAAACCCTTGTTTTCAGCTGATTACGGGTGTGGAAAACTTTATTGTTCTAAAAAAGAATATACTTTAGGTTGTGCAATCTTTACATTTTGTCGTTAAAAGTCGATGAAATTATGTCAAAAATTTTTCTGAAAAACAAAAAATATTACAGCTTGGAGAATGGTATGAAAACAGCTTTCGTTTGTGCCGAAAAGAATATAACAATCAAAAAATCCTGCTTCGATTTGGCTCTTACGCTTGACTGCGGTCAGGCTTTCAGGTGGGTGAAAACGGGCGAAAACGAGTGGCACGGGGTTGCTTTTTCAAAGGCACTTACCCTGCAACAGACCGATGACGAAATAATTTTTATCGGAACGGATAAAGACGATTTTGAAAACATCTGGGTGCCGTATTTTGACCTTGAGAGGGACTACGACGTACTTTGCGAGCGCTTCAAAGCCGATGAGCATCTGAAAAAAGCGGTTGACGAATGCTACGGCATACGCCTTCTCAGGCAGGATCCGTGGGAGGCAGTTTGCTCGTTCATTATATCCGCAAACAACAATATTCCCCGTATCAAGGGCATAATCGACCGCCTTTGCCGTCTTCTCGGCGAGCATCTCGGCGGCGATGACTACGCATTTCCGACCCCTGAAAAAATTGCAGATGCAGGGGTTGAGGGACTTGCACCGATAAGGGCAGGCTTCAGGGCGAAATATCTTGTTGATGCGGCGCAGAAGATGCTCAGCGGCGAGGTTGAGCTTGATAAAATCTATGATATGACCCTTGACGGGGGCAGAGATGAGCTGATAAAAATCAAAGGAGTTGGCGAAAAGGTTGCGCAGTGCGTGCTTCTTTACGGCTTCGGCAAGGTTGACGCATTCCCGATTGACGTGTGGGTAAAGCGCATAATGAGTGAGATGTATCCCGACGGCTTGAACGAATGCACAAACGGCGTGCGCGGCATCGCCCAACAGTACCTCTTCCACTGGAGGAGGACAAGATAAAAATAAGGCAGGAACGGTTTGTTCCTGCCTTTGCTGTTAATTATGTATTTTATTTTTCTTTTTTTTAACTATTACCACGACAACAACTGTAACAACAACAAGTGCAACCCCCAAAACACCAACAACACCAAGACCAACGAGAAGCCATGCCCACCACTCAGTAGGTTCCTTTTGATCTTTATCTTCATTGGTGGTGTAATACTCGTCGCCTTTGTAGTGCTCATCACTGTTGTTGATTTCGTCACTATTATAATATTCATCATTATCATAGTAGTTGTTGTTTGATTCGAAATAACTGTATTCATCATAAGAATAATCGGGTTCAAATCCTGTAGTAGGCTTATAGTTGTAGTGAATTGTTGCGTTGCTTAAAACTTCGTTGTACTCGCCGATTTCAATTTGCGCCCAATCAGATTCGCTTCCTTCGTAATATATATCGCAGAGAGATGACCCCCCATTTGATATATTGAAAGCGGAACTTTCAATGTTTTTCAAGCTTTTGGGTAAATACAGAGTTTCAATATTGTTACAATCACCAAAAGTAGATTTTGATATAGTTTCAACACCGTATTCAATATGCACTTCTTTTAATCCGAGAGAACAGTTGAACA
>JAZSBC010000078.1:0-10730 GCA_045602245.1 Acutalibacteraceae bacterium
AACAGAGTTGCGGTTAATAAGGCAATTCCCGATGACGTTCTTGAAGAACTCAAGAAATGCCCCGTTATCCTCAAAGGACCCACAACCACTCCCCAGGCAGGCGATCCCTGGCCCAACATCGAAAGCGCAAACGTTGCAATGAGAAAGGCACTTGACCTTTTCTGCAACCTTCGCCCCGTTAAGGTTCCTGAAGAAGGCATTGACTGGACGTTCTTCCGTGAGAACACAGAAGGTGCTTACGCTGTAGGTTCAAAGGGTATTCACGTTACAGACGACCTTGCAATGGACTTTGTTGTTACAACAACAGAAGGTTCACAGCGTATTGCAAGACTTGCTTATGACTATGCAAGAAGAAACGGTAAAAACAGAGTTTCAATCATTCAGAAGGCAAACGTTATCAAAACAACAGACGGCAAGTTCCTTAACCTTTGCAAAGAGGTAGGCAAGGAATACCCCGAAATCACAACCGATGAATGGTATATTGATATCACAACCGCAAAGCTTATCGACAAGAAGAGAAGAACAGACTTCAAGGTGTTTGTTCTCCCCAACCTTTACGGCGATATCATCACAGACGAAGCTGCTGAATTCCAGGGCGGCGTAGGCACTGCAGGCAGCGCAAACATCGGCAAAAAATATGCAATGTTTGAAGCCATTCACGGCTCAGCTCCCAGAATGATGAGAGAAGGCAGAGGACAGTATGCAGACCCCTGCTCAATGCTCAGAGCAGCAGTTATGCTTCTTTCACACATCGGCAAGCAGGCTGAAGCAGACAAGCTTGAGAGAGCTCTTGACATCTGTATGTATGAAGAGAAGAAACTCAAGATTACAGGTCGTGCAGACGGCGCAACCTGCGAAGAGTTCGGCAACTACGTTATGGAAACACTCACAACTCTGTAATATATAATGTAATATTATAAAGAGACCCCCGAAAAGGATTTACCTTTTCGGGGGTTTGCTATGTTACTTTTCGGATGAAATCTGACTTTTTGTTACACTCTTCATAAAAACATCGCCGTTTTCTGTTTCGCCGATAACCATTGTGCAGTCATAGGGCACATCATCCGTACCCGCTTCAAACATTTTCAGCGCATCACTCTGCAAGCCGGCAAATGAATCTGTGTTTATATCGTAATCCGGGTATCCGCTTATACCGTAAACCGCCTTCACAACATAATCGCCGTCAACGGTCTGAATGTCATAAACATAGAGCACCGTGATATCACCGCCTCTACCCGTTATCTCGGGTATGCAGCACATAACAAACTCGGTTTCGGGAAGATAAATATATCTGTAGCAAAACGTAGTTATGCCATCGGTAACACTTCCGTCCTGAGTAACCGCCTGCTCATAAGTATCAAAATCTTCGGGTTTGAATTTTCTTGCATCGGGTCCGAATTTTTCGGAAAGGCAACTGTTTATTCTGTCAATATCTGTCACAACGTATTCATTCCATATTTTATACTCATAGCCCTCAACTTCAGCCTTGGCAGCTTCAGCCTGAGGTGAATCGTAAGAATAAGCATTAACGGTGAAAGCATTTCTTGAATCAAAGCTTCCGCATATCGCATCGTTGATAACCTCTTCGGGTGTACCGTCCCAGTTGTCATAGTCGTTGCAGCCGTATTCAAGAGGAATCAACTCTGAGATTTTCATAAGAAGTTCTTCAGAATAATTCTTTTCAAAATCCGATTTCTGAAGCGTGAATTTGTAATCCTTGTTTTTAATAACAACTGATTCATAAGAGGTTTCGGGTGCCGCCGCGTCTGCGCCCGTCTGTTGCTGAACAGCAGCGGTTGTTTCAGGTCCGGTTGTTTCCTCGCTCACGGGATTTTTTGCACTGCAAGCCGCTGCTGATACCAGCAAACCTGCCATAAGAATAACCGATAAAAGTTTTTTCATTTTTTTGCCTCCTTTAAATTTCTTTATTACAATTTAATATTAATCCGCATAACAGTAAAAATCAAGTCACAAAAGATTACAAATTCTTACATTCTTGTAACAAACAAAAAACGGATTACAGAAAAACGCTGCAATCCGTTTACTTGTTATTTTATTATCGGTGTTACAACGGGTTTACCGTCACGGTCAAGCAAAGGGGTGAGACCGCCCGAATATCCGCCCGAAACCCAAAGATAGTTTACGCCGGTTTCTTTGTCAACCAAAATCATCGTTGAACCCAAATCCTGAGAATAGACTTTTTCAAATCTTTTTTCTTTTGCCATTACCGTCACCTCAGCTTGCCGAATAATCGCTTACGGGTTCAAGGTGTGCTTTTTCGCCGAAACCAACCTGCCTGAACACCTGATCTCTCGGCTGCTGATACATCTTGAGAGTTCCTTTTTTGCCGCCGCCGCACATAATCATAAAATCTGATATGGCAGGAATAAGAAGCGAAAAATAATGATCTCCCGTAACGGAATTCCAGATTGAGAACGAGAACGTTGCGCAGTTATTGACAAAGCCCCAATAGTTAGGATAATTTATCAGGTTATCGTTGAGGGTTGCGAGCTGTTCGGCATTGATTTCTTCGGAAACAGAACGCACTTTGTGGGCTCGGTCCTTTTCATTTTCTTTATAACATTCCATATTATAATAAAGACCCCAGCCGTCGTTAACAGAAAAAGAAAACGCACCGACTGACATTCCCTGATCGGGAAGAACTTCATAGTGACCAACCTGAATGGGTTCATCGGAATTATTATGAACATAAATCCAGGTGTGACCCGAAACCGGCCAGACATAGATGTTTGAACAAAGAGAAATCGTTGCAACGGTTTCTTCGGCGGTTTCTGTTTCGGTCTGCGCAAAAGCAACGGTTGATACGGAAACGACCATTGCGAGGGTGAGAATGATTGCTAAAAACTTTTTCATTTTTTTTGCTCCTGACATATTAAAGATAGAGATTTATCTCTTCAATAACAAGACGATTCATAAAACGGTTCGGTTCATTATTTTACCGTTTTTTCAGAATTACTCCCGCTACGCCTGCTGCAACCGCCGCCACACCTGCAATAGCAGCAATTTTCTGCTTTTCTTTTTCGTCTGCATCCCAAAAGAAACGGAGTTTTGCGCTCGGAGTTCTTCCGCAAAGCTCTGCATAATTGAAGAAATACGTTATATAATCCGACGGATCTCTTTCGTCGATTTCAAACACACGAACGCCTCTCATCTCATTGCCGTAGCAACGGAACGATGCGCAGGACGTCTGAATAAATTCAATGCCTTTATATCTGCCCTCAAAGCAGTTTGTATGATCGTGTCCCGATACAATTCCCTTAACGTCGCCGCATTCAAGAGCCGCCTCAAACAAGCCGTTGGTTTCAGGAAGCACGCAGGGATATTCCCCCATTGAGCCTCTGCAGCCGTCCTTGAGCCTGCACCAGCCTTTCTGATGGGTAAGAACAGCGCCGACGTCATTCGGTCCGCATTCCTCAACGAGATTGAGAATTTCGGGCAGAGGAATATGAGCAAACATAAGCGAAGGAACGGGTTCACCTCCGTTTTCTGCGGTAAGCTTCGCCGACGTTTCCTTATACCACTCAACGGTTTCGGGCTTTATTGCCTCAAAGCATTTATCCTGCTTCTTATCGTGCCATGCGCTGTCAAGCATCCACATATTGAACACGGGTTTGTCGCCCTCGTATGAATAAACGGGTATGTTATAGGTATCGCAGTCAACCTTACCGTTGCGTGTATTCATCGGCAGGCACATTGAGTAGCTTCTGTAAATCTCCGCCTGCTCATCCTTTGAAACGGCATTCATATCGTCGTGATTGCCGTAAATCATGGCAAACGGAATTTTCCTTTTTTCAAGCGGAGCGCAGATATGATGGATAGATTCTTTCATAACTTTAAGCGTTGCCGCCTTGCCGCTTGCAATCTGTCTGTTGCCGAAGCGAGCATCAAGAAGATGGTTGCCGAGGATATTATCGCCCGTAAAAAGCACAAGATCGGGCTTGATTTTATCATAGGCATTGTCAAGCATTTTGACCATTGCCTTGCGTACATATTTCATATCCTGAGGGTCACTTACCTGCATAACGATAAGCTTACCCGAAGGTCTGAATCTGATTTCGTTTGACTTTCTCATATTAATTATCCCTTATCTGCAAGTCTTTTTGCTCTGTCAACGAGGAACTGCGATTTCGCAGGCACAACGTAGGTGATGCCCTTTTCGATGATTTCAAACGAAGCGTCTGTTACGTACTTTGTTTCGCCGTCAACGTTAACTGCGGCAGGCTTTTCGCTGTGGATAACAAGCTTCTTTCCTCGCTTGAACGAAGTGATATCCCAGTCAAGATGTTCACCTCTCTTATATTTATTGAGAAGTGAAGTAAGCTTGATTCTGCTAACGCCTGCTTCAACAATAACGAAATCGAGAAGTCCGTCTTCAGGCAAAGCAAGAGGTGCAGCCATAAATCCGCCGCCATACCATCTTGAATTTCCGCAGAAGCAGAAAAGGCAGTCCTTTGTTATCTCTTTATCGTCATCAATTTTATAAGTAAATCTGTTCTTGAACTTGCGGATAATCGCATAAAGACAGCCGATATAATAAGCGCCTTCGCCCGTTACAAGGGGAAGCTTTTTGATTTTGCCCTGCATAGCGCACACTTCGGCATCCATACCCATTGAACACTGATTGATAGCGATTTCATCGCCGCATTTGATAACGTCAAATTCAACGGGAACACCGTTAACAACGTCATCAAGAACAAGGAATTCTTCTTTTGTTCCGAAAAGGCGGATAAAATCGTTACCCGAACCGAGAGGAATAACGGCAACCTGAACGTTTTTGTATCCGAATGCGCCGTTAACAACGTCATAAAGAGTGCCGTCACCGCCGCAGGCATAGAAACGGATTTCTTCGCCCGATGCAGCTCTGTTTTTTACGTATTCGATACCCTCGCCCTGCTTTTCAGTGACGTGAATCTCATAATCGAGAGAATACTTTGCACAAACCTCTTCGATTTTTGGCTTAATGAAATTCAAAGCTTTTCCCTGACCTGCCGCAGGGTTGATAACAAAAATGTGTTTCATATCTCTTACCTCTTCCCGTTTTATTTATAATACATAAACAACTGGCATTTAATCATACCGTTATAAAGCTTTCTGCGTTTATCGGCTTTTCTGCCAAAGGCTTTTTCGAATTCTTCATCGGGGCTGATAATGCTGTATGACCAGCCTTTTTTCTGTTCGAAAGCCTTACCCATTGATCTGTAGATTTCTTCGCATTCATTGAGGCTGAGCAATCTTTCGCCGTAGGGCGGATTGCAGATTAGAGTGCCTCTTTCCGTTTCGGGCTTGAAAGACGCAACGTCAGCAGTTTTGAACTGAATTTTCGAACCGACTCCCGCCCTTTCGGCGTTGACCTTTGCAAGCTCAAGCGCTCTTCTATCAATATCCGAACCAAAAGCCATAAAGTCATCAATCGGTCTGACAAGACTTCTTGCTCTCTCTCTTTCCTCTTCCCAGACATTTCTGTTGATAACGCCGAAGCGCTCAGCAGAAAATCTGCGGTTGATACCGGGAGCCATATTTGCCGCCATCATAGCACCTTCAATGAGAATTGTTCCGGAACCGCACATAGGATCATAGAGCTTATGGTAGGGACGCAGATGTGACAAACTGCAAAGCGCGGCGGCAAGAGTTTCTTTTATCGGCGCATCGTTGGCATCAAGTCTGTAACCTCTTTTGTGAAGCCCCATACCCGAAGTATCAATAAGCATCGATACCTTGTCCTTCATAATGGAAAACTGAATCTGATGAACGGGACCCGTTTCTTCAAACCATTCGATTTTATATTTTGATTTGAGCCTTTCAACAACCGCTTTTTTTATTATCGCCTGGCAGTCACGGGTGCTGAAAAGAGCCGAATTGATTGAATAGCCTTTGACGGGGAATGCATCAAGCGAGCCAATCCATTCCTCCCATGCAAGAGCTTTTGCGCCCTGAAAAAGCTCCTCAAAACTTCTTGCCTCAAAAGAACCGACAAGAATCTGCACTCTCTCCGCAAAACGGGAACAGATATTTACTCTCGCAAGAATGTTTTCATCGCCGCTGAAAAGAACTCTGCCGTTTTCGGCAAGAACGTTTTCTGCGCCGAGTTCCCTGAGTTCGCCTGCAATCAGCGATTCCATTCCCAGAAGGCAGGGAATAACAAAATTGATGTTCATCTGATATCTCCTAAATCTCTGATACTAACGCACAAATTCAAATGCAGTAACCAAATAAAAAAGCGGGAACCGAGAATACGATTCCCGCCGAAAATTTACTGAAATAATTCGGACCTTATATTCTATTCAACATCGGGCGTGATAAGACCGTAGCCACCGTCATTGCGCTTATAAACAACGCTTACGTCTCCGCTTGATTCTTCAAGGAAAACATAGAACTGATGGTCAAGAAGATTCATCTGGAGAATTGCTTCTTCAACGCTCTGAGGTTTAAGGCTTACGGTTTTTCTTCTCACAAGCTCAAACTCAACCTCTTCAACAACATCTGCTTCATCTGCAAAAGCATCGAAGCTTGCGCTTCTCATCTTCTTTTCGATTCGGGTTTTGTTCTTTCTTATCTGCCTGATAAGGGTGTCAACACATTTGTCGAGAGCTTCGTTCATATTTTCAGCTCTCTCCTGAGCTCTGAAAATCATTCCGTTGTTATTAACGGTGATTTCTACCGATTGTGATGACTTTTCAACAGTTGCAGTGACTTTTGCTTCAGCATCTCCGCCGAAGAAACGCTCAATTTTGGCAAGCTTCTTCTCTGCGTGTTCTTTGAAGGAGTCTCTGGGCGTACACTTGCGACCTGTGATTGTGATTTTCATATAGTCATCCCCTTTTTTGAAGCTTTTGAGGTTTCCCTCAACTGTATTGTAGCACAAATCAACAAAAAAGAAAAGACTTTTTTGAAATTTTTAATAAAAAATCACAATTATATCACAGTTTCGGCGTGCCTTGTAACGTGACAGCCCACGTTAACCGCAACGGGCAGACCTGCAATATGGGTAGGCCTTGCTTCAATGGCAACGTTGAGAGCAGTTGTTCTGCCGCCAAAGCCCTGAGGTCCGATATCAAGAGCATTGACTTTTTCGAGAATTTCACTCTCCATTGCCGAATAATATTCATCCGCATTGCTCTCGCTCACGCTTCTGCAAAGCGCAATTTTTGCAAGCAATGCGCATTGTTCAAAAGTACCGCCTATGCCTACTCCGAGTACCATCGGCGGACAAGGGTTGCTTCCTGCCGTTTTAACGGCATCAACAACAAAATTGATTATATCCTCTCTTGACGCAGAGGGGGTAAACATCTTAAGACAGCTCATATTTTCACTGCCGAAGCCTTTGGGGGCAACGGTAATTTTTATTTTATCGCCGTCAACTATTCTCGTATGAATAACAGCGGGGGTATTATCACCCGTATTAACTCTTCTCAAAGGATCCGCAACAACGGATTTGCGAAGATATCCTTCGGTATATCCGCTTGCAACACCCGAATTGACAGCCTTTTCAAAGCTTCCGCCGACAATATGAACGTCCTGACCGATTTCAGCAAAAACAACCGCCATTCCCGTATCCTGACATATGGGAATATCAAGTTCTCTTGCCGCATCAAGATTATCCTCAAGCGATTTCATAATGCTCTTGGGGAGTTCTTCGCACTCACAGCAGGCGCATTCCCTGATTTTTGATTCAAGATCGGCAGGGAGATGCTTGTTTGCTTTTATGCAAAGCTCACAGACAGCCTGTTCAATTTTCAAAGCATCAATTTCACGCATAACATATGCTCCTCAAAGCAAACAAAAAACGGAAGCAAAAGCTCCCGTTTAAAATGATAACTTACTTTGTGCCTCTGCGGGAGTATCCGCCGCTACCCCTCTTGGAGTCGCTTGCTCTTTTAAGATCGGTCATTTTTTCATCGCTCACCTGCTTGAAACGAGCCATCATATCTTCGAACGACTGCTTTTCACCCTCTGCAGGTGCGTTGCTCTTCTGCCCGTTCCATACGGGAGGGCGTCTCTCTCCTCTGGGCTTCTGAGGTCTCTGCGGTCTTTGCTCCTTTTCTCTGGGCTGATCGCTGAGCTTTCTGATTGAAAGGCTTATCTTGCCGTCAGGTGTAACAGAGATAACCTTTGTTTTGACCTCCTGACCGACTGTAAGATGTTCCTTGATGTCTTTGACATAGTTTGCAGCTACCTCGGAAATATGTATCATACCGGTCTTTCCGCCTTCAAGCTCAACAAATGCTCCGAAATCGGTCAAACCCGTAATCTTTCCGCTGACTATTGCTCCTTCTTCAATCTGCATACGATAAAAAAATCCTTCCGTTTTTTATTTCATATATGATTTAACAATTATGAATCTATATAAACTCTTTCGTCAGGCATAGCGTAGTCATACTGCTCTCTGGCAATTTTTTCAATATAAGCAGCTTCGTCACCGTTTTCGAGAACCTCTTTAAGCTCGGTGTTCATCTCTTCCCAATCCTCTTTAGTCTGATTGAGCACAGCAACGTTCTCCTGCGCCGCATCTACCTTTGACTGAAGGCTGATGAAGGTTGCAACAAAATAAATTACAAGTGCTGCGAAAAGCAGCATAAGTATAATGCTGTATTTGCCGAGAATGGCAGAAAAAGCAGCTAAAAAAACATTACGTTTTTTATTCATCAGTCTTCTCCTTCTTTTTTAATATATAACTATAAAGATTATACACTATAACGTTATGTTTTTGCAAGCTAAATTTTACTTTTTTATCGGTTTTTCTTATTATTTTTTTACTGCTTGATGCAAATTTTGCGATTTTACGGCTGAATTTGCGCAATATTCGTTTTATCGGTTCAAAAATAAGCCGCCTGCAAAAGCTTGTTACCGCATTTGTAAAGCGCAACGCAACCGCTCCGAACGAAAAATACCATATCAGCCAGCCGAGAATTTCGCCAAAGAAAACGTAAAGTCTCACCTTGCCGCTGTCAACAACCATAATAAAACAGAAGGTAAGAAATGAACCGAGCGAAAAATAAACGATATCGGTAACAAAGGCGAGTATCTTCGATTTTGAAATAACAAGCCTGAACGTTCTGAAAACGTCATAAAGAATGCCCAGCAAAAAGCCGAAACCGAGGGAATAGAAAAAAATCCGCGTTTGTGCGGCAAGCCCCTGAATATAGACCATTTATCTGAACACCCTGCTGAAAAATCCGCCGCTCTTCGGCGAGTCTTCGGAATAAATCAAAGCGGCAATATTCCCCTCAACCGTCAATTCGCCTACTTCTACGCTCAGGCGGTTTATATGAAGGTTGCTGCCGCGGATTGTAAGCTCTCCCAAATCAGTAAAAACAACAACCGTTTCTTCATCAAAGCTATCCACGTCCGACACACCTGAAACGGTAAGCATTCTCCTGTCCTCAAGCACAAGATTATGCGGTAAAGCCTGAATTCTTTTTTCATCTGCCATAAAAAAACCTCCCTTTGCACAATGATATGCAAAAGGGAAGCGAATTATAACTGCCTGAACATCAGAGCGGCAGTTTCTTTTGTGGCGTGTTCGGAAACACTGAGCACTTCAAAACGGCTTGTGTTTGCGCCGAAGGTAAGCTCAATTATATCGCCGACCTTGACGTCATAGGATGCTCTCGCAACCTTACCGTTAACCGTCACGTGCTTTGCATCGCAGGCTTCGTTTGCGATTGTTCTTCTTTTTATTATTCTTGAAACTTTAAGATATTTGTCAAGACGCATATTTTCTCCTTAAACTCAAGAGGCTGCCCGATTGAGCAGCCTCCTTTAAAACAAACTTATTTTGCAACCTTTGCCTTAAGAGCAGCGCCTGCCTTGAAAGCAGGAACCTTTGTTGCTTCAACCTTGATTGTTTCGCCTGTTCTGGGGTTGCGAGCTTCCTTAGCTGCACGCTCACGAACTTCAAATGTACCGAAGCCGATAAGCTGAACCTTTTCACCTGCTGCAAGAGCATCTGAGATAGCTGCTACAACAGCGTTAACTGCCTTTTCAGCGCACTTCTTTTCGATGCCTTCATTCTTAGCAATAGCATTTACGAGTTCTGTCTTATTCATTTTTCTTACTCCAATCTTTTGATTTTCTATTTTACAAATACACTAAGGTATTCATATACTGAATTATTTTGATTTTGCCTCATCCCAGAGTTTATCAAGCTCATCAATACCTGCGGATTTCATATCAATTCCTCTTTCTGCCGCAAGTTCTTCAACCACGGTAAACCTTGAAAGGAATTTATCGCTTGCAGAGGTAAGTGCTTCTTCAGCATCGGCTTTTATGAATCTTGAAACGTTGACTGCCGAAAAAAGAACGTCACCGAGTTCCTCGACCGTATTCTCTTTATCGCTGTTTGAAATTGCCTGCCTTAGCTCTGCAATTTCTTCTTCAAGCTTATCGAGTGCGCCCGAAACGTCAGACCAATCAAATCCGACGCCGGCAGCCTTCTTCTGAAGCTTCGTTGCACGCATAAGGGCGGGAAGCTCTCTGGGAACGCTGAGCATTGACTCAGTTGTTGTTTTTTGCTTTTTGGTTCTGCGTTTTATTGCATCCCAATTTGTAAGCACGTCGTCAACACCTGAAACACTGACGTCGCCGAAAACGTGAGGATGGCGTTCGATAAGCTTTTTGCATATGCCGTCCGCCACGGTATCGAAATCGAAAACCTCCGCTTCGGCTTCCATCTGGGCATGGAACACAACCTGCATAAGCAAATCGCCGAG
>JAZSBC010000079.1:0-29824 GCA_045602245.1 Acutalibacteraceae bacterium
CGAAGCATCAAAAGAAGATAAGAACGAGCAGAAGCTTGAAGCATATGATAAGGAGTTCGGCGAAATCTACACACAGATTATGGCTAACCCCAATATGCAGGCTTATGAAGCTGCAAGGTCAGAAATTGATAAGCTTATGCAGTATATCAACAATATTTTCGCTCTTTGCCTTCAGGGTGTAGACCCCGCAACCTGCGAGCCTCCCCAGGAGCACAACTGCGGCGGCGAATGCAGCTCATGCAGCGGCTGTCACTAAGTTAATTAGGGGGCTGCCCTATGCAGCCCTCGGGATTTTTTGAAAGGTATGGTAAATTCATGGCAGAGCTTACCCCGATGATGAAACAGTATTTTCAGATAAAAGAGAACTATCCCGACACAATCCTTATGTTCCGTCTCGGCGATTTCTATGAAATGTTCTTTGAAGATGCAAAGAAGGTTTCGGCAGAACTTGACCTTGTTCTTACGGGCAGAGATTGCGGTCAGGAGGAGAGAGCGCCTATGTGCGGTGTTCCTTTCCACAGCGCCGATTCATATATTGCACGCCTTGTTGCCAAGGGCTATAAGGTTGCAATCTGTGAGCAGCTTGAAGATCCTGCTCTCGCAAAGGGAATTGTCAAGCGCGACGTAACAAGAGTTCTTACTCCGGGTACTGTTATTGAAAGCACGATGCTTGACGAAGGCAAGAACAATTTCCTTGCCTGCATATGCGCAACGAAAGATTTCGTTGGTCTTTGCTTTGCCGATATTTCCACAGGCAGTGTTCACGCAACACAGTTTGAAAGAAAGAATTCACAGCGTCGGATTATCAACGAACTCGGCAGATTTTATCCGAGTGAAATTATAATCAACTCCGATGTTCTTGAGCTTACTCAGGTAACGGATTTTGTTAAATCAAGGCTCCGTTCGTCCTGCGATTTGCTCGACGATAACAGTTTTGACCTTTCAAAAGCTTCCGGAACACTTCTCAAGCATTTCAGAATATCTTCTCTTTCCGATATTTCGCTTCAGGATGCCAACGGTGCGGTTTGTGCCATAGGTGCGGCAATGGATTATCTGAAAGAGGTTCAGAAATCAGAGCTTGAAAATATTAAAAATATTGATTACTACGGCGAGAGCAGCTTTATGCGCCTTGACGTTTCAACTCTCCGCAATCTTGAAATAACCGAAACGATGCGTAACAGAGAAAAAAGAGGTTCACTTCTCTGGGTGCTTGATAAAACAAAAACCTCAATGGGCAAGCGTATGCTCAGAAGCTGGCTTGAACAGCCCTTGCTCAATATCGCAAAAATAACCAAACGTCACAACGCCGTTGAAGAACTCGTTGATAACCCGTCGCTCAGAAGCGATGTTATTGAAGCTATGACGGGCTGTCAGGATATGGAAAGGCTCATTACCCGCATTGCCTATTCAACCGCAAACGCAAGAGAGCTTAAGGGCCTTTCTTCAACACTCTGCAGGCTTCCGCTTATCAAAGAGCTTATTGCACCCTGCAAAAGTGCAATGCTGTGTGAACTTCAGAGCGAAATTCTTCCTCTTGAAGATTTGGCACAAATCATTGATGACGCTATTGTTGACGAACCTCCGTTTTCAGTCCGTGAAGGCGGAATGATTAAAGACGGTTTCAACGAAGAACTCGATTCGCTCCGTGATATCGTCAATAACGGCAAAGGCTATATTGCCGATATTCAGCTTCGTGAGCAGGAAAGAACGGGTATAAAAAAGCTTAAAATCGGCTATAACCGTGTTTTCGGTTACTACATAGAAGTTTCGAACTCATATAAAGAGCTTGTTCCCGAGGATTATATCCGCAAACAGACTCTTACCAACTGCGAAAGATTTATCACTCAGGAACTCAAAGAGCTTGAATCAAAAGTTCTCGGCGCTCAGGAAAGAATAGTTAAGCTTGAATACGAAGTTTTCGATTCGGTCAGAAAAAAAGCTGCCGAGCATCTCTTTGAAATCCAGAAAACCGCCGCTGCCGTTGCGGCGCTCGACGTTATCTGTTCTTATGCAAGGGTTGCGAGCGAGAATAATTTCTGCTGCCCCTCAATGAACGCGGGCGACAGAATATCAATCACAAACGGCAGGCATCCCGTTGTTGAAAAAATGATAGATTTCCCGTTTGTGCCAAATGATGCCGTGCTTGACTGTGCGGATAACAGATGTGCAATTATAACGGGTCCCAATATGGCAGGTAAATCAACCTATATGCGTCAGGTGGCACTGATTTGCCTTATGGCTCAGGCAGGCAGTTTTGTTCCTGCAATGTCGGCTGAACTCTGCGTTGTTGACGGCATTTATACCCGTATCGGAGCATCGGATGACCTTGCATCGGGCTCATCAACGTTTATGGTTGAGATGACCGAGGTTGCGGATATTCTCAAAAACGCTTCTTCAAAGAGTCTTATCATCTTTGATGAAATCGGCAGAGGCACATCAACCTTTGACGGAATGAGTATTGCAAGAGCCGTTCTTGAGTTTTCAGCCGATAAACGCAGACTCGGTGCAAAAACCCTTTTTGCAACCCATTATCACGAACTCACCGAGCTTGAAAACAGCGTTGCAGGTGTTAAAAACTATAACATCGCCGTCAAGAAAAGAGGAGACGATATAACCTTCCTTCGCAGAATTGTTGCAGGCTGTGCAGACGGCAGCTACGGTATCGAGGTTGCGAAGCTTGCAGGTGTTCCCAACAGCGTTGTTGAAAGAGCAAAGGTTGTTCTTAAAAAGCTTGAAGGCGAAGGACTTAGAGTTCCCGTTCGTCAATACGAAGAAAATACGGATATGCAGATGTCGTTCGGTTCATCCAACGCCAACGATATTGTTGAAAAGCTTAAAGTTCTTGACGTGAATACTCTTACCCCCATTGAAGCGATGAGTGTTCTTTATGATTTTGTAAAACAGGCAACCAATAACTGATCAAAGGAGGTTCCGATATGCCGAAAATCAATGTTTTACCCAAACAGCTTGCAGAATTGATTGCCGCAGGCGAGGTTGTTGAACGCCCTGCGTCGGTTGTTAAGGAACTTCTCGAAAACTCAATAGATGCAGGAGCGGATAACATAACCGTTGAAATCAAAAACGGCGGCATCTCTTATATCCGCATAACCGATAACGGCTGCGGCATTTCAAGAGATGATATCCGCAACGCATTCGTCAGCCACGCAACAAGTAAAATTTCAACAAGCGAAGACCTTGAGAGTATTCTCACTCTCGGCTTCAGAGGTGAAGCTCTTGCAAGCGTAAGCGCCGTTGCGAGAGTAGAGGTTATGACCAAAACCGCCGAAGAAGAAATCGGTACAAGATACGTTGTTGAAAGCGGCGAAGAAATTTCGCTTGACGATGCAGGCTGCCCCAACGGCACAACGATTATGGTCAGGGATTTGTTTTATAAAACCCCTGCCAGAATGAAATTCCTTAAAAAAGACGTGACGGAAGCCAATGCTGTTGCAGGCGTTGTTGACAGAATCGCACTTTCGCACCCCGAAGTTTCAATCAGATTTATCAGAGAGGGAAAGCAGGTGCTTATCACAAGCGGAAACGGTGACTTGCTTACCTGCATCCGTGAAATTTTCGGCAAGGAATTTTCATCGGATCTCATTAGTGCCGAATATTCGGCGCAGGGTGTTGAAGTGAGCGGTTATATCTCAAAGCCGTCTGCATCAAGACCGAACCGCAATATGCAGTTTTTCTTTTTGAATAACAGACTGATCAAAACGGGTACGGGAAGCGCGGCGCTCAGCGAAGGCTATAAAAATTCGATTATGGTCGGCAAATTCCCATCTTGCGTGCTAAATATAAAAATCAATCCGTCACTTGTTGATGTTAATGTTCATCCGGCAAAAACCGAAGTCAGATTTTCAGACGAAAGAATTATTTTTAATGCAGTATATTTTGCCTGCAAAAATGCACTCGCAAAAGGTGATACACCCAAGCAGGTAAAAGAGATTGTCAAAGATTATTATAAAGCTCCCGAAAAGGCACCCGAGCAGATAAAAATCGTTCAGAAGCCTGCTCCCGTTTCCGATTTCTGGCAGCATATTCCAAAGAAAACAGAACCCGTCAAGGCTGCTGAAATTCCTGCAGTCAAAATTAATATTATTGAACCCGTAGTTACTGAAACGGTGAAACCGACTGCAGCTGCCTGCGTTCCTGCGGATATACCTCAGAACGAAGAGAAAACCGAAGATATACTTCTGAACAATCCTCCGAAGGCTGAGATAACAGAGCCTCAGATTGAAATAACGGAAGTGAAACCCGTTTTTGACGAAGAGGAGTTTCATCTTGTGGGTGAGGCGTTCAAAACCTATATCATCTGTGAATATAAGGGCAAACTGGTTATCATTGATAAACACGCCGCCCACGAAAGAATAATCTATGAAAAACTCAAAAGCGAAAATGCTGAAAGAACACCTCAGCTTCTGCTTCTCCCCGTAACGGTAACTCTCTCAAAAGAAGAATATTCCGCAGTGCTTGAAAACCTTGAACTGATTAACAGTGCAGGGTTTGATGCCGAGGATTTCGGCAACGGCTGTGTAATAGTCAGAGAATGTCCGATGGAAATCTCTGCGGACGACGTTCAGGACGTTATCTGCGAAATAGCAGGACGCTTTGTTGAGAAAAAGCAGGACGTTATGTTTGAAAAGCTGGATTGGATTTTCCATTCCGTTGCTTGCAGAAGCGCAATAAAGGCAGGCAATTTCACCTCGCGCCTCGAAATGGAAAGATTTGCAAAGCAGCTTCTTTCAATGCCCGATATCCGTTACTGTCCCCACGGCAGACCCGTACTTATTGAAATGACACAAAGAGAGCTGGAGAAAAATTTTGGCAGAATCTAAAATACCGTTGATTGCGGTTGTAGGCCCCACGGCATCGGGCAAAACTTCGCTTGCGATAGAGCTTTGCAAAAAATACGGTGCTGAGGCGGTTTCCTGCGATTCAATGCAGATATACAAAGGAATGGATATTGCAACGGCTAAGCCCACAGTTGAAGAAATGCAGGGGATACCCCATCATCTTATCGGCTTTGTAAGCCCCGATGAACCTTTCAGCGTTGCGAAATACTGCGAAGTTGCAAAAGAAACCATTCTCGATATTAACGGCAGAAATAAAAAAGCCGTGCTTGTAGGCGGAACGGGTCTTTATTACAGTTCGCTTACCGATAACGTTGAATTTCTTCCCGAAGAAACCGATTTTGAATACCGTGAATTTCTCAGGAAAAGAGCCGAGTCGGAGGGTGCGCAGGTGCTTCTTGATGAGCTTGCCGCCGTTGACCCCGAAGCCGCCGAGGTTCTTCACGTTAATAATTTGGGCAGAATCATCAGAGCGCTTGAAATTCACCACACAACGGGCAAAACAAAGTCTGCTCAGAACGAACAGTCAAAGCTGAACCCGTCTCCGTTCAGAACGGTTGCAATCTGTCTTGACGCAAGGGACAGGCAAATTCTTTATGACAGAATAAACCTCAGGGTTGACCTTATGGTTGAAGCAGGGCTTATCGAAGAGGCAAAAGCTTTCTTTGATTCGCCTCTGGGCAGGACCGCAAAGCAGGCGATAGGCTATAAAGAGCTTGATCCTTATTTCAAAGGCGAAAAGAGCCTTGAGGACTGCCTTGATAATCTTAAGATGCAGACCAGAAGATATGCCAAAAGGCAGCTCACCTGGTTCAGACGGGATGAAAGAATAAATTTTCTTTATATTGATGACTATTCAAGCGGTAAAGATTTATTGAATGCTGCTTGTGAAATTATAGAAAGGAGCGATGCTTTTGAAGGGTAACGACAGACTGCTTAAAATCCTTGCGGCCGCGGCTGCAGTGATAATTGTAATTTATTTTGCGGCAGAAATGTACAGCCTTACAGCCCGTTCATACACAACCGAAACAATATATGAGCAAACGGTTCTTGAAACAGTTGATGCGAAAATGTATGTTATCCGCGATGAATCGTTGCTCACAACAACAAGCTCAGGCGTAACGGTTCCTCTTGCCAAAAACGGCGAAAGAGTCAGCAAGGGCAGCACAATCGCCGCTGTTTTTCCCTCAGAAACGTCTGCGGAAAACTACGTTAACGCCAAATCGCTTGAGAAAAAGCTTGAGTCTTATCAGAAGATAAACAGCCAGCTGAAGCTTGATAACGTTGACGTCAACAAACTGAACGGCGAAATCAACGGCAACTTTTTATTTATGCTTGATTCGGTTTATTCCAACGATTATTCCGAGCTTTCCGAAACGAAGCTTTCGTTTGCCGAAAAGCTTTCAAGAAAACAGATTTCGCTCAACAAAGAAGTGGACTGTTCGTCACAGATAGATGAACTTAAAGGTGAAATCGCGGCTCTTAATTCAGGCTCGGCGGCAACCGAAATCATAACCGCCGAAGCGGCAGGATACTACGTTAGCGAGCCTGACGGATATGAAAACGTACTGACGGGTGCAGACGTTGAAACGCTTACCAAAGAGAAGCTTGACGAGGCTTTCAAGGCAAAGAAATCGCAGCCTCCCGCAGGGTCAATCGGCAAGATTATCGACGGCTACAACTGGTATGTTGCAACTGTTATTGATTCGGCAACGGTGTCCGAACTTTCCGATGACAAAACTGTTAATCTTATTTTCAGCAAATCGGGAGAAGATACGGTGAAAACTTATATCCATTCCGTCAAGGCTGTTGATGCCGATAAATCGCTGATTATTTTTCGTTGCAATCTGATGAACGAGGACCTGACGGAACTCAGAATCGTTGAAGGTAAAATAGTAATAAACGACTATACGGGCCTTAAGGTCAGAAGAGATGCCGTTCGTCTTGATGATGAAGGAAATCAGGGTGTGTTTGTGCGCAGAGGCAACATCGTTAATTTCAGAAGCCTGAATATCATATATTCCGAAGATGATTTTGTTATCGCTTCAAAGCCTTCTGAAAACAGCGAAATAAAACTTGCCCACACCCATGCCAAACTTTATGACGAGGTTATAATCTCGGGAAAGGAGCTTAAAGATGGAATGGTTATCTGATGATGAACGATTTTTGGCGATTGAAGAAAATCTGAAAATCATTAACGAAGATATCGCTCAAGCGGCTGTTGCATCGGGCAGGAATCCTGCGGATATAAACCTTATGGCTGTTACCAAAACCGTTGAAAGCAAATTTATCAATCACGCAATCAAAAACGGCATAAGCCTTATCGGTGAAAACAAAGTTCAGGAATTTTTGCTCAAGAAAGATGAACTGAATCTTGAAAACTGCAATGCTCATCTCATAGGCCATCTGCAGTCAAACAAGGTGAAAAAAATAGTCGGTTTTGTTGATACGATTCAGTCGGTTGATTCCGTATCAATCGCCGGAGAAATCGGCAAACGTTCCGTTGAGGCAGGCGTAATAACCAAAATTCTTCTTGAAGTCAATGCAGGAAACGAAGAAAGCAAGTTCGGTTTCGGTTTGGAAGAGCTGTTTGAAAAAGCGTGCGAAATTTCTGAAATTGACGGTATAAGCATCAACGGACTTATGTGTGTGGCGCCGATTTGTGAAAAAGATGCCGAAATTCGTGCTGTTTTTTCAAATATGCACCGTATGTTTATTGACATCGGAGCAAAAAAGATAGATAATATAAATATGAATGTTCTCTCAATGGGAATGTCAGGCGATTACAAACAAGCGATAATTGAAGGCGCAAATCTTGTCAGAGTCGGCTCTGCAATTTTCGGCGCAAGAATTTACAGATAATTTAGGAGGAATAAAAAATGGGTTTCAAAGACAAGCTTAAGCAGTTTATCAATGTTTCGGATGACGATTATATCGAAGAGGCAGATGCAGAATATGAGGATGATTTCGATTATTCTCCCGCTCCTCAGGCATCTTCACGTCATACCCAGTCTGCAAGAACAGAAAGAACAACAAATGCAGGTTCACACAACGTAGTGAATATCAATTCTTCAAAGCCCGCAGCAGGCGGTCACCCCAAGCCCCACGTTGTTTTCCAGAAGATAGACAGATTTGAGGAAGTAGGCGAAGTTGCCGATATCCTCAATGAAAAGAGAATTGTAATTCTCAACCTTGAAACTTGCCCTAATGACGTTTCGCAGAGAATTATCGACTTCCTTTACGGCGTTGCATATGCAAATCACGGCGATTTCAAAAAGGTTGCAGGCAGAGCCTATATAATCACACCCTATAACGTTCCCGTTTCAGGTGAGCTTCTTGACGAACTCAGCGGTATGAACGAACAGCAGTGATAATTTTTGTGAAAGAGAACAGGTGAATAATTATGCTTAAAACAGAACAGATTCTGAATGCGAAGTTTACTCCCGTCAGCAAGGGAACATATAATGCAGAAGAAGTAGATGCATTCCTCAAAGCCGTTGCTCAGTCATATGACCAGCTTACGGGTGAAAAGAATGAACTTATTAAGAAAATCAGCATTCTTGCCGATAAAATCGAAAGCTATCGCAACGATGAAGAAGCTATCAAGCTTTCTCTTCTCGATGCTCACAGAATGGCTGAAACCATCGGCAAAAATGCAACCATAAAATCAGATACGCTTATCGGCGATGCAGAAACAAGAGCTCAGCTTATTGTTGACGGTGCCAACAGACAGGCAACCAAAACCATCGACGAGGCAAAAGAGCAGGCAAAGGATATTGTTGAAAACGCAAAGACTGCCGTTGCCGCGCTTACCGAAAGAGCACAGAAAGAAACAAGCGAGGCTGTTGCAAATGCCCACGCAAAGGCTGATTCAATTGTTGCAGATGCTCATAAAGAAGCGGACAGAATCGTAAGCGCAAGCAAGGAAGCTTATGAATTCTATACCGCAGAGCTTAAACGTATTCAGACTGCTACCTCCGAGTTCAAAGCAACAATAAAGGTTCTTTGCAACAATCAGCTTGCTGTTGCTGAGTCAATTCCCGAAACAATAACAGTTCCTCTTGCATACGAAGGTTCAGCTGTTGAAAGCGAGCAGGAAGAAATTACCGAAGCCGAAGAAACGGAAATCGTTATTGATTCCGATGATATCATCGCTGAACTTGACGAAGAAATTGACGTTATTGAGAATTCGGCAGAAGTTGAAGAAGAAGCAGTTGAAGACGTTGTTGAAGATGCTGCCGAAGAGGAAGTTGCTGAAGAAGCAGCCGAAGAAGAAATCGCCGATGAGGAAGATGACGGCGATGAATATATTGAGATTGACGATGATGAAGATCTGTTCAGCATAATAGATAATTTTGATGATATGCTTACAGACTCAATCCCCGAAACACTTGACGATATCGTTGTTGCATCAGCAGTCGAAGCTGAAGAAGAAACTGAAGCAGAAGTTGCTGAAGAAGACGGTGAAGAAGACGTTTTTGAAGGTTTCAAAATTGATCTTGATTCGCTCGGACTTGACGATAACGGCGAAGATGACGGCGAAGACGATATATCGTTGCTTTTTGATTCAATGTTTGATGATTAATTAATGAGAGGTTTTTATGTTTCAGGCAGTTTCCGTTGCGGTTATAGTAATATTGATTGTCATAGATCAGCTTACAAAATATGCAGCTGTAGTGACGGTTAAGGGTAAAGACCCGATAGAATTTTTATTCGGTCTTTTTCAGTTCACTTACGTTGAAAATACCGGTGCGGCATTCAGCTCGTTTTCAAACAGCACAACTTTGCTGACCGTTGCAACCGTTATTATTCTCATTGGCTGCCTTATACTGCTTTTAACAAAAAAAATCAAATCAAAATTTATGAATGTGTGTCTTGCTCTTGTTATTGCAGGCGGAATTGGCAACGTTATTGACCGCATAGCTAACGGCTACGTTGTTGATTTTATCAATCCTTTGTTTGTCGATTTTGCGGTGTTCAATTTTGCCGACTGCTGTATAACCGTGGGTGCAATCCTTATGATAGGATATCAGATTTATGAAATAATCCGAGATAACAAGAACAAATCAAAGAAAAATGATTGAACCGATTAATTTAATTGAATATAATGAGCCCGTTCGCATAACCGTTGATAATGATACGCAGGGCGAACGGCTCGATAAAATTCTCGCAAACGTTCTCAGCGAGTATTCCCGTTCTTTTGTTCAGGGTTTGTTTTCTGACGGTCTGGTTATCTGTAAGAATAAGGCGGTTTCAAAAAGCTTCAAGCCCAAATGCGGCGACGTTATCGAATTCACCATTCCCGAACCGAAAGAAATCTCACTTGAACCCGAGAATATTCCTCTTGAAATAATGTATGAGGATAATGACCTGCTTGTTGTGAATAAGCCGAGAGGGATGGTTGTGCATCCTGCTCCAGGCAACTATAATTCAACTCTTGTCAATGCACTTTTGTGGCATTGTAAAGGCAATCTTTCGGGCATAAACGGAGTTATCCGTCCGGGAATTGTTCACCGTATTGATAAAGATACAAGCGGTTTGCTCCTCGTTGCAAAAAACGATAACGCACATATTTCGCTTTCGGGTCAGATAAGCGCCCATTCTCTTGACAGAGAATACAGAGCCGTGATTCACGGCAGGCTGAAAGAGCCTCAGGGCGTTGTTGACGCACCGATAGGCAGAAACCCCAACGACAGAAAAAAGATGTGCGTTACAAATCAGAATTCCAAAAATGCCGTTACTCATTATGAAGTCCTGGAGGAATACAAAGATTTTTCTTTTGTTCGTCTTAAACTCGAAACGGGCAGAACCCATCAGATAAGAGTTCATATGGCATATCTCGGGCATCCCGTTGCGGGCGACCCTGTTTACGGGCCGAAAAACGGCGTTTCATCGCTTAACGGGCAGTGTCTTCACGCAGGGTTGCTGGGGTTTATTCATCCTTCAACGGGGGAGCATATTATGGTTGACGCTCCTTTGCCTGCATATTTTACAGACTTTCTCAGGAGAATTGTCAAATAATGGATAACAAAAAATCATTTTCAAACTGGTTGATTGCCTCTGATATCGACGGCACTCTTAACAACAAAATGAGAAAGCTTCCCAAACGCAACGAGGAAGCAATCCGTAAGTTTGTTGATATGGGCGGAAGATTTACCCTTGCGTCAGGCAGAAATCCGCAGTCTATGGAAAAGCATTTCAGGCGTTTGCCTATTGAGGGAACACCTGCAATCTGTATAAACGGCGCAGGTTTATACGATTTTCAGAAGAATGAAATGGTATATTTCAGTGCAATGAGTGAAGAGGGAATGTCTCTCGCCGTTGAGGCGGCAAAAAAATTCCCCACCGTTGACGTGATTGTTGTTGCAAAGGATATAATTTATATTACGGGAATCGGCTGGTTCGGCAAGTGGTTTGTTGCCGCCGATAAGCTGGACCATAAACATATCAGAAACATTGACGACGTTCCTAAGAAAGATTGGGGAAAGGTTATTTTTTCGGGAATTCCGTTTACGATTTCAAAAATTCAGAAGCACTTTGAATCGATGACCGACCCTGACTTAACCCTTATGTCATCCTCGGTTGCGAGCTTTGAAATTCTCGCAAGGGATACACACAAAGGAACGGCCTTGATGAAGCTTGCCGAAATTCTCGGAATTGATAAATCTCATACGGGCGCAATCGGAGATTATTTCAACGATTATGATATGCTAAAATCAGTCGGAGTTCCCGCTTGCTGCGGTCAGGCTCCCAAGGAAATGAAAGAAATTTCGGAATTCGTTTCCTGCCACTGTAATAACGGTGCGGTTGCAGAATTCCTTGAATACATAGAAGGAAAGGAATAAATTCTCTTTTCTTCTGACCAAATCTAAACAGGAGGTGGCTGCAATGGATGCAGTTATCAGAAAACAGTTAAAAATCAAGGCTTGCAAAGCAAGAATGGGCATTATCGAAGGCGTTTTCAACGCAAAGTCGGGTCATCCCGGCGGTTCGCTCTCATGCGTCGATATAGTAACCTATCTTTATTTTAATCATATGAATATTGACCCTCAGAACCCTCAGGCTGAGGACAGAGACCGCTTTGTTCTTTCAAAGGGTCATGCCGCTCCCGCTCTTTATTCTGTTCTTGCACACAGAGGTTTCTTCCCCGTTGAACAGCTCAAAACTCTCAGAAAGAGCGATTCAATGCTTCAGGGTCACCCCAGTATGAAATATACTGCAGGTGTTGATATGTGTACAGGCTCACTCGGTCAGGGTATCTCAACCGCTTGCGGTATGGCGCTCGCCGCAAAGCTTGACGGCAAGGCATACAGAGTATATACAATCCTCGGCGACGGTGAGATTCAGGAAGGTCAGGTATGGGAAGCTGCTATGTTTGCTTCCGCAAAGGGTCTTGATAATCTTGTTGCTGTTGTTGATAACAACGGTCTTCAGATTGACGGCAAGATTTCAGAGGTTAACTCACCTTATCCCATTGCCGAAAAGTTCAAGTCATTCGGCTGGAACGTTATCGAAATCAGCGCTCACAGTTTTGATGAAATTGACGCTGCATTCAACGCTGCTGCAGAGTTCAAGGGCAAGCCCTCCGTTATCGTTGCAAACAGCGTTAAGGGCAAAGGCGTTTCATTTATGGAAGATCAGGTTTCATGGCACGGCACCGCTCCCAACGCAGAGCAGTATGAGCAGGCTATGAGCGAACTTACTCAGGCTCTCGCAGAGCTTGAAGCCTAATGAAAGGAACGGTGGTTAAAATGGCAGATATTATCAAAACCGCAACCCGTGACGCATACGGAAAGGCTCTTGTTGAGCTTGGCGATAAAAATAATAAAGTGGTTGTTCTTGATGCAGACCTTGCTGCTGCAACAAAAACAGGTATGTTCAAAAAGGCTCATCCCGAAAAGTTCTTTGACTGCGGTATTGCAGAGGGAAATATGATGGGTGTTGCCGCAGGTCTTGCAGCTTCGGGCTATACCGTATTTGCAAGCACTTTTGCAATGTTTGCGGCAGGCAGAGCTTTTGAGCAGGTCAGAAACTCAATCGCATATCCTCACCTCAACGTTAAAATCGGTGCAACGCACGCAGGTATCTCCGTTGGTGAAGACGGTGCAAGCCATCAGTGCTGTGAAGATATCGCATTAATGAGATCAATTCCCGGTATGACAATTATCAACCCTGCAGACGATGTTGAAGCAAGAGCCGCTGTTCTCGCAGCTGCAGAATACGAAGGCCCCGTTTATATGAGATTCGGCCGCCTTGCAGTGCCCAGAATTTTTGATGAAGACTATAAATTTGAGTGGGGCAAGGCTGTTGTTCTTAACGAAGGAACAGATGTTACAATCTGCGCAACCGGTCTTATGGTAGGTGAAGCAATCGAGGCTCAGAAAATTCTTGCAGAGCAGGGCATCAGTGCAGAGGTTATTAACGTTCATACAATCAAGCCTCTTGACAGCGAAACTATTCTTCGTTCAGCTGCAAAAACCGGCGCTGTAGTTACCGCTGAAGAGCATAACATTATCGGCGGGCTCGGCAGTGCAGTTGCAGAAGCTGTTTGCGAAGGCGGCAATCCCGTTCCCGTTGTAAGACTCGGCGTTAACGATGTTTTCGGAAAATCAGGCCCCGCAACAGAACTTCTTCATATTTACGGCTTAGATGCACAGAATATAGTTGAGAAAGCCAAAAAGGCTGTGTCAATGAAATAATGTGTAAACAAACAGGGCGGCTGTTCCGTTTACGGAGCAACCGCCTGTTTAAAAGGTCAGGTGTTTTTTTGGATAAAGTTCAGAAAAAAATAATACCCTCAAAGGTCAAAAAAATAATTGCGGTTTCAGCCGCTGTTGTGGCATTTATTGCTGTTGTTGTTATAATCATTCAGCTTGTCGGACTTTTTAAAGCTGAAAACAACAGTATTCTTGTTTATGCAAAAGGGAATGAAACCGTTGTCCGCATCGGAGACGTTGAAAAAAGCATCAGCGATTTAACAGCCTCTCGTTTTATTTGTGATGATGAGTCGGACAGAGTCTTTTATACTGTTGAGTCGGCTTATTCAACCAATTTGTTTGACCTGTATTTTATCGAGAAAAACAGAAGCGAAATATCCGAACCTAAAATAATTGATATCGGTGTTCAGCAGAATTACGACGTTGTTTCGGGTAAGGTATACTATTTAAAAAAGAACATCGGTGCAGGCGCATTTGAAGGTTGTGTATGCGATGTTGATGATAACAAGATAGAAACCTTTGCGGTCAACGTTGAAAGCATTTATCCGCTCGATGAGAAAGTGTTCTATTTTACCAAAATCCACGGCAATGACCGTGTGCTATATAAATATGAGGATACAGAGCAGAAAGAAGTTTGCAGGGCGCTTGTGAACGTTTTGTGCTATAACGATACGGAAAATCCTCATATTATTTATGAGAAAAAATCTTCAATCAACGGTTCGGCGACTGAACTTTTTATTGCTTATGCTCAGGGCGGAGCCGAGATGATCTGCGATAATACAAATTATATTATGTATGATAACTATGAACCGGGAGGAAATTTATATTATTTCACCTCGTCGGAAAAGAGTGTTTCCTGGAGCTATGTTATCGCTGATCAATTTGCCGAAACCGATCCTGCAATATCCAAACCCAAAAGAGACGATTTCTGGGATATTCTCGGCATTTCTTCAGAATACAACGAAGCATTCAAAGAATATCAGGATAAGCTTATAAGAGATGAGATAAGAACAGCGCTTAACGATTCTGTGTCAAAGGGCGAGTTTTCCGTCCCCGTATTCAACGCGTTTGCATATAATGAAAACGGAACATTTTTGATTGCGGAAAATATAGACCCCAAGAATATTTATACCGTTTCCGCTTTCGGTGTGCCGAAAATTATTTTTGAAAGCACCGAGGTTTTGCCGTCAGATACAGATATCAACACGCTTGTTGAGATTGCTCAGCGAAGCGATATGAGGGATGTTATCAGCTATGCAAAAACAATCGTTAATGAGAGCGTGAAATCCGAAGGAATGGCATATGCTGCCTGCGGCAAAGACGGTTCGGTGAGCTGTATTCTTGACGGATATAACAAAAGCAACACCTTGTTTTCGTTCTCAAAAAACGGCGAAAGAATATTCGCTTTCGTCAGGGAATCTCAGGGCGAAAGGCTGAATCTTTATTCCAACAGTATTAACTCTGATTTTATTCCATCCGCTGAAACGGTTGTTGATACGGGCATATCGAGCTATTATCTTTCCGATGATTCCGTTGTTTATCTCAAGTCGGATATCGACAAACCTACGGGTGATATTTACAGCTATAACGGAGAAAAAAGCGTTAAACTCTCAAATTCCGCAAGTGCGTTTATCGTAGAGAATGATAAAGATATTATTGTTCTGAAAAATCATAAGACCGAAGGCTCAAGCGAAACAGCGGATTATTATTTTAATTCAGACGGCGAAGAAATCCTTATAGATAAGGATATTGCCGTTGAAAGTTTTGACTATACTGCTGACGGCAAAGCTTGTTATACGACTGCAGACGGCAAATTACGGATTTATTCCGACGGTGAGTCAGCTGTTATAGATGATAATGTAACGGAAATTTTGCTCTTAGTTTAAAATATGAAAGGGTATTACAGATATGGGTAAAAAGAATAAAGTTTTAAGAAAATCAATGTTTGGCGGCTTCAAAAAAGTTGACGTTATTAATTATATCGAGCGTGTTCAGCAGGAAAACGTTGAAATCCGCCGTGAGCTTAACGAATGTGCGGCTTATAAACGCGATTTTGCAGCCGTTTCGGCAGCAAAGGAGCAGGCAGAAAAAGAGCTTGCTCTTATGAGGGAAGAAAACGCATCGCTCAAGGCGCGCAACGTTGATCTTATAGGTGAAAATGCATCCTGCAATATGAAAATCGAAGAGCTGAAAATCGAAGTTGCAGAAACCGAAAAAGCACTCAAAGAGAGTGAAGCAAAAGCCGATGAGCTTGAAAAATGTATTGCTGACGTTGAAAGCACTTATTCAAAAATAAAAAATGCAGAGAATATAATCAATGATGCAAAAGCCGCCGCATCGGTCATAACGGCCGATGCAAGAAATTCGTTGGAAAGCGCAAAGTCAGATATAGCCTCTGCAACGGGCAGAATAAAAACCGCCTGCATAAACTATGACAGCGCCTCCGTTTCACTCAGGTCAAGCATTGATGAGCTTATGGTTGCTCTTGCTTCAGCATCCGATAAACTCCATTCAGAGGAAAAATAAAATGGCTGAATACAACATAAACATAAATCAAATTAAAGAATATTCGCCGATTCTCAGAGCAGGGGACAGAGTCCTTCTCAGCGGAACCGTTTATACCTCAAGAGATGCCGCTCACAAGCGAATCTTTGAGATTCTTGATAACGGCGGAACACTGCCTTACGAAATAAACGGAGCCTGCATTTATTTTGCAGGGCCTACTCCCACTCCTGACGGAATGGAAATCGGCAGCTGCGGACCTACAACGTCGGGCAGAATGGACGTTTATTCCCCGAGATTGCTTGACCTCGGTCTTGCCGCAATGATCGGTAAAGGCGAGAGAAACAATGCTGTATGCGAAGCGATAGTCAGGAACAACGCCGTTTATTTCTGCGCAATCGGCGGAGCGGGCGCTCTTTATGCAAAGCAAATCAGAAAATGTGAAGAAATAGATTTCAAAGATCTTGGTTGTGAAAGTGTCAAAAGGCTTGAACTTGAGAACTTCCCCGTTATTGTCGGCATTGATTCAAACGGAGGCAACTTGTTCAAATAGAAAAAACCTGCGGATTTTTCCGCAGGTTTTCTTTATGCTTCTTTGATTGGTTTTTGACTGTATGCGATGTAAAGAATCGCAACAACCGATGCGGTAATAATGCCGTATACAAAGCCGAGCATAATGCTTACCATAATGATAACGATAAACAAAAGAACGGTCAAAATATTGGAGAACGTTTTCTTGAATTCGCCCCATTTAACGCTTTGCCACACGCCGACTATAAGAACAACTGCGCAGGAATGGAGAGGAATCCGTGCAATATAATCGTGAAGAGCAAGGAAGAATACTGCGGATAAAACCGCCGCAATCAGACCGCTTGCAATTTCTTTTTTTGATCTCGTTTTGCACGGAACGGGCATACAGGTGATTAAGCCTGCGATAACGTTTATTCCGCCGCAAACCGATATATCAGCTTTCGAACAATCGTTGTTTTGTAAAAGTGACGACAGCGACGTGAAGAACAAAGCGATTCCGCAAACCGCTGCGCCTACAAAAGAAACGTTGAAATCATATAAAGAAAAATAAACGGCGTTTTTGTAATTATCAAAAGAAAGTGTGCCGATTTCTTTTATGGCGGTTGTCATATATGCAGGGTTGAGAACAAAGTTGAGCGCGGTTGTCAGAATAAGCGCAACAAAAGCGAAATCAATGATTTTTGCGGTCTTTTTGAATTTCCTGGGAAACGTTATCATTATAACAAGAACGATTGTGCCGTAAAGAACGCCTCTCCAGTTAGGATGGAATCCGAGCGAAACGTATGAAGCTATAATTTCTCTGAACGTGTTTCCGCTTGCGCCTATTCCGAAATAATCCGTTGTGAAAAGGGCAGTAACCGTCAGCGCTGTTGCAGTCATAACGGCAGCCGATACCGAACTGATAACGGAAGATTCATCGGGCTTCTTAATCTTTTTGAAAATAAGCCCCGATAACAGCAGACAAATTCCGCTGATGATTATTGCAAGCGATGCGGTAGGTGCGCCGAATTCTCTGAAAGCATATGTAACTATAAGAACAGAAATATATAACGGTGTTCTTTTCTTGGGTTCAACAACCGAGCATATAAAAGCCGCTAAGCAGGAAAAAATCGCGCCTGCAAATGCTCCCATACCCGAGCATACTGCCGCACTCAGGGCAAAAGGAATTGCCGAAGTGAACGCATAGCTTGTCTGTTTTATTAATTCTGATGATTTATTTTTCAAATTTTTAACTCCTTTGAGAGAACTTATCTTTCATAGTTTACATTAATTTTCGAAACTATACAAGCTATTTTGAAAAAAATTTAATTAAACTATAGTAAAAATTAAAAATCTATGATAGAATAAAATGATTTTGAACAAAACGGGGATTAATAATGAAAAAAACTAAAGCTAAAAAAATAATAACGTGGATTGTTGTTCCTCTTATGATGGCGATTTTTCTGCTTGATATCGCAACGGTTATTATAGGAAACGTTTATTGCCGCCGTTATCCCGTAACGGCAGAACCCTTCGATTATAAAAGCGGTGACGACAGAATCCATTTTCTTAACACGGCTAATTCCGATTCGATACTTCTCGAAAGCAACGGTAAATTTGCGCTCATTGATGCAGGTGAGGGCAACAATAATCCCAGACGAAAAACCGAATATAAGGGTTATGAGCAGGAAGTTATCGATTATGTGAAAAAGGTTTGTAAAAACAAAAACGGTGAGGTTTATCTCGATTTTATTCTCGGCACTCACTGCCACTATGACCACGTAGGTTCTTTTCATTCGCTGATAAGCGATGCCGAAATCGGTATAGGCAAGGCTTATTTCAAGGAATTCAGGCCCGAAATTGCAAAAGATTATGAGCTTGAGAGCTGGAAAATTGATGAGATTTATAATCAGATAATCGAAGACCTTGATTCAAGAAATATTGAAGTTATAAGCGAGCTTTCCGTCGAACCCTTTGAATTCGGCGATTTTACCGTTCAGTTTTATAATACGGTTACTCCCGATGAGCTTGCAGGTGAAGGTGAAAACGCCTCGAGTGTCGGCGTAAAAATCACCAAAGGTGAAAAATCGGCATTCCTTGCGGCTGATATAACCGCATCAACAGGTCTTGAAGATATTCTTGCAGAGAGCATCGGCGATATAGATTTGCTGAAAATCGGTCACCACGGATATTTCGGCTCATCTTCCAAAAGCTTTCTTAAAACTCTTTTGCCCGAAATCGCAATAGTCACAAATTATCTCGGCAAGGTTTATCCCAACGTTAAATGGAATCTTACAATGTCTGCGAAAGTTCCTTTTTATGCAACTTACGATAACAACGGCATAATTGCAACTTTTGCCGATTCGGGTGAAATACTTTTAACAAATAACATACACTGAATATTAATGTATTATTAAAATAAAAGCATAAAAATTGACAAAATGTTTATGCTTTGTTAAAATTAATAATGTATGGTCAAAAGAAAGATATTAATAGTCGGACGGTAAATGGATTTATGAATTTAACTTGTTATGATTATTTGAAAGTCTGCGCCAAAAAGACGGGGGACTTCAATGCAGTTGAGGCTTTCGGAAGCAAAACAAAGCTTTCAAAGCTTATCAGAGATATTGATGCATTGGCGGCGTACTTTAATTCAATCGGGGTTGTGAAAGGCGATGCGGTAACAATATTTTTACCCAACGTTGTTCACGCATTCACCACGTTTTATTCGCTGAATAAAATCGGTGTAATTGCAAATATTGTTCATCCTCTCACATCGCCGGAAGCGCTCAAAGAAAGCATTGATTCAACAAAATCGAAGGCGATTTTTATTCTGGATATTCTTGCGGCAAAATATGCCGCTTCTCTTAATGAAACCGGAATTCCTTGTATAATCTGTTCAAACTCGGATTATATTATGGCTCCGGTTGCTCCTGCTTTCAAAGTTTTCGAGAAAATCAAGGGTAAAGGTCTTGAATGCTACACCAATTCAATCAGATATTCAAAGGCTGTTGCCATCGGTTCAAAAAAATCAAGCATTGATTATCACGACGGCTCGCAGGTTGCCGTTTATCTTCACGGCGGCGGAACAACGGGCAAGAGCAAAACAATTATGCTCACCAGCAACAACCTCAATAACCTTGCCGAAAAGCTCAACGCTCTTGACGTTCCTCACAGAGCAGGTGATGAATATTCGCTTATGGTTCTTCCCATTTTCCACGCATTCGGTCTTGGTATTGCAATGCATTTTCCGCTTACCCACGGCTTCACCTCAATCCCTATGCCGCAGTTTGATGCCAAAACAGCCGTTAAGCATCTGAAGAAACATAAAGTAACCTTCCTTCTCGGCGTTCCTAATATGTATAAAAAGATGATGGAGGATGAAGACTTTGACGGCCCTCATCTCAAGAATCTCCGCCTTGTTTTCTGCGGCGGCGACGTTCTTCCCGAGCGCCTTGTTAAGGAATTCAATAAAACAGTTGCCAAAAACGGCGGTAAGGGTAAGCTTTTCAGAGGCTACGGTTTGACGGAGGTTTCTTCCGTCTGCACCGTCAACACCTATGAACACTGCCGCGAAAATTCAATCGGCAAGCCCCTCGGCGATATTGTTGTTCAGATCTGGGACGAAAAACGGATGGAAGTTCCTGCAGGCACAACGGGTGAAATTGTTGTCGGAGGCGATACGGCAATGGTCGGTTATTTTAACGGTGATAATACCGTTAAAAATGAGGGTGTTTACGTTGCGCCTGACGGCAAAAGATGGGTTATGACGGGCGACCTTGGCTATAAGGATTCAGACGGTTTTATATATTTTACCGGCCGTAAAAAAAGAATGATAATTATTTCGGGATATAACGTTTATCCCATTGATATTGAAAATGCCGTTCTTCAGCTTCCTTTTGTGGGCGAAGTTTGTGCGGTTCAGGGTTATCTCAAAAATAAACCTTGCGTCAAGCTTTGCGTAACACTGAATCAGGCGATGGATAAGGATGATGCTGTTGATGAAATTCAGTCTTACTGCAAGAAGAATCTCGCAAAATTCTCTTGCCCGAGAAAGATTGAGATTTTGGACAGCTTCCCCAGAACAAAAATGGCAAAAATTGATTTTATGAAACTATCGGATACGTTTGATCCCAAATCAAAATAAGGAGAAAAACAAATGAGCAAACAGATAAGAGAGCCTCAGCAGGGCGATATAGTTGCACTTATGAAAACAACTCTCGGAGATATAAGAATTCTTCTTTTCCCTGATGCAGCCCCCAAGGCGGTTGAAAATTTCACAACTCACGCAAAAAACGGTTATTATAACGGAATTATTTTCCACAGAGTTATTCCTGATTTTATGATTCAGGGTGGTGAACGTACTTGGTCAGGAATCAGTAATTGAATAGTTTGCTCATAAATGATGAAACCCCAGAACTATCAACGGTTCTGGGGTTTTTGTATTTCTTATTCGTAGTACGAGAATTTATGCTCAATTCCGTTTTTGAAGGTGATTGAGGCAATTTTGCCGTCCAAAATTACAACTTTTTGTATGGCAGATTGCACAAATTCTTTGACGATTTCTGGGTCGATAACACGCATCAGCTTTCTGTAATCGAATGTACGCTTATCCTGAAGATTCTGTGCTATGACGAAGTAGCTTGCCTTCGCAAGAAGGTCGTTGCTGAAGCTATTTTCGCTCTCAAGATTTTCAAGCTCGATTTGATTAAGTCTATCATCTATTACTCCGATTTCATCCAAGAGCCTTTTACGGTCAATTAAGAAGTCTTTTTCTGGTATCTCTCCGTCACTATAAAGAAAGGCATTTGTAAGACGGTTTATTGCTCGTTCTTTTTTTGCTCGTTCGGATTGAAGAAGAGCTTTTTCAGTTTCAGACTTTTGAGCAATCTTTTCTCTGATTACTCGTGACTTGAAGATGTCAGATTCTGATTCTCCTGATTTGAGAAGTTCGTGCATTAGCTCCAGTCCCTCTTTGTCTATCGAAGCCACGTTTGAGAACACAGGACCTCTGAGAAGCTTTTTCTCAAGAGCATCAAGAGTTGTAGACTTGCCGAAGTTGTTTTTCGCTTTAAAGATATTGATGATGTAGTTCATCACGAAAGGTCCCACAGTCAAGTCGTTGACGTACCGGTTCTCGCAGTCGTTAGACCTGCGGTTCTTTGAACAAAGGTACATTGACGGTCTGTATCCGTCTTTACGTTCTTTGTCTGCTGCAGCAATCATTTGAGAGCCACACAGACCGCAACGAAGAACGCCGGCAAAGATATGAGTGTGTTTTCTCTTGTAAGTTTTAGAGAAATTCTCACTGAAGAAGCTTTGACGTACAGATTCGCATTTTGCAAATTGCTCGTGAGTTATAATAGCCGGGTGGTGGTCTTCAATGATGACCCATTCCTCTTTTGGCTTTATCTTGTTAGGGTACGGAGTTCCTCTGTTGTCTTTGAGATAGTTGTATCTGTATGTTCCGATATAGAACGGATTTGAAAGGACCTTATGAATAGAACTTCTTGACCAAGTTCCACCGCTTCTTGTTTTGTAGCCGAGAGCGTTTACTTTCTGTGCAACAGATGCAACAGAAACACCAGATTCACACAGGTCGAATATAGTACGGACAACCTCGGCTTCAAGCTCGTTTATGACGATTTCTTTTGCTTCCTTATCATATATATATCCGAACGGTGCAACACCGCCGTTCCACAGACCTTTTTCAGCTCGTGATAGCATAACCGCAGATACTCTTTCTGATGTTAGTTGTCGCTCCAATTCTGCAAAGACAAGTATTATTTTCAGCATTGCCTCGCCCATAGCGGAACTGGTGTCGAACTGCTCGTTTTTGCTTACAAATGTAACGCCGAGTCCTTTCAGTTCTGAATATAGTGATGCAAAGTCCAAAAGGTTACGACTGATACGGTCAATTTTCCAAACGAGAATGTGAGAAAACTCTCCTGTACGAACTCTTGACATCATACGTTGAAAGCCGGGTCGTTCTGTGTTCTTGCCAGAAAAACCTGCATCTTCGAAGATTTCGTAGTCAGGTATGTTTAGTACAAATTTTGAGTAAGCAATAAGTTCTTCTCGCTGAAGAGGAAGACTGTCCTTGTCAACCTGATACAGAGTTGAAACTCGAACATAGATAGCAGACTTGTTAGATTGTTCCATAGTCTATCCTCGTTATCTTGTCAGATTCTTTGATGATAGTTACCCTATCTTTTCTTCTGCCTTAACTGTAAGCGATTGAAGATACAGCTTTTCAGCAGGACTCTCGTATTTTCTGAGAGATGCCCACACAACGTCTGTATCGTCTTTTGATGCCTTGCGATAACAGTTGAGCAAAATCTTTTCTTCAGGAGAAAGCTCCTGCTTTTCCGAAACAGGTGTAAGTCCAAGAAGATAATCAACCGAAACGCCAAAAGCATTTGCCATAGCATAGAGTATGTCAACGCACTGCGGTTTCTGTGAGCCGTTCACATATCTGCTTATAGTTGCTTCTGCAACGCCGGTTCGTTCAGACAGCCATTTCTGTGAAACACCCTTGTCATCGATGAGAGTCCTGAGTATTGCTGCAAAGTTTGATTCTGTTTTCTGTGTCATTGAAAACACCTCCGTTTTGTATTTTAACATAAAATGTTGCGGATTAGAAAAAAATTACCGAAATGACATAAAAATTTTAATTTTTGCTTGACAATTACCGATATGGAAGATAGAATAATAATACCGATACAAATTCCCGAAAAGAAAGGACGATGAATATGAAAACCAAAGAGCTGAAGGCTGAAAGAATACGTCAGGGCAAGAACTCAACCTATATGGGAAAAGTAATAGGTAAGAACGATAAGACATACCGTAACAAAGAGAACGGTATAACCCAGTGGACTTATGAAGAAGCTCGCCTTGTTATGGTAGACCTCGGACTTTCGCTTGAAAGAGCCGATGATATTTTTTTGGAATACGGATTCCAAATTGGTAATAATGCAGACGAAAATTAGAAAATGTTTCCTGTTTGCAATAATCATTTTAACACGAATCGAGGAAAACAAGAATGGCAAATGACCGTATGAAAAGCAATGAAAATGTGTACTTTCGTGCCAGAAAAGAGGCTGCAAAATACAACGACAACCTGAATAGCAGAGGAGCAGCATCGGAGCTTCTTGGTGTTTCCGAATCTTCGTTGTCAGATTATGAACTTGGTTTAACCAAGGTAGTGCCTGTTGATAAGGTTGTTCTTATGGCTGACCTCTACAAAGCACCTTGGCTTAAAACAATGTATTGCAAAACCGAGTGCCCGATTGGAAGAGCTCTTCCTTTGCCGACCTCAGAAACAAGAATTGAGCAAGTTACATTAGCGTTGCTTCACGCACTTGATGAAGGAATGATTGATGAGGTCAAGAAAGACATAATTGGAATAAGTTTAGACGGAGTGGTTGATGAAGATGAGGTTGTTGAGCTGAAAGACATAATGAAACATCTTGATGTTTTGTCAAAGGCAATCAACGCACTTCGCAATATTTGTGAAGCAATAGAAAAAAAGGAGTGAGTTAATGGATAAGTTATCAGCAATGATGCAGTATCTCAAAGATGAGTATGGCATTACAAATGAAGCTGAACTCGATAAAGCTATATCCAAGCTTGCTCCTGTTGACATTGGGTTGTTATCGAAAGGAAGTACGAAAGATGAAAAAAAGGCTCTGTAATTTTTTGATATTTGCATACAAAAACAGACAGTCGTTCATTGCTGTATGGCTTGTTGTTCTTACTGTTTTTCAATGTGGATTGTTTATCGGATTTATCAAAGTTTCCAAAGAAGAAGTTGTTCCTGAAACAACTACCGAACCCCAGTGGGAATACTTTGAAGCATCTGCATACTGTAAATGCAGAAAATGCTGTGGAAAGTATGCAGACAACAGACCCACAGATGAGTACGGCGAAGAGATTGTTTATGGAGCAGCCGGGATTCCTCTTGAAGAGGGAAGAAGCATTGCGGCAGACTGGAACATTCTTCCGAAAGGTACAGTTGTTGAGATAGAAGGCTATGGAGTCTATACGGTTGAGGATGTAGGTGGAGAAATCACAGGATACAAGATTGACATTTTCTTCGATTCCCACGTAATAGCAGAAGCATTTGGTCGAAAGACCGTTGCTATAAGAATCTTGGATGAAGGAGGTGATTCAAGTGAGAATAAAGGTTAAAGTTGCGATAGCATCACAGCTTGCAAAAGCAAGAGTAGAAGCAGAAACCGTATGTGGAAGATGTTTCGATGATATTTTTGCAGGTGAGGTTCTTCGCTACTGTATCAGAAAGCTCAAGAGAATAGGGCAGACAGAAGAGTATTTGCCCTTGCTCTATCGTTGCGAGCTCGTTCAGCATCACCAGATGAAAGCGTTCAGCAGTTCAAACTATCAGAGTGAAGAGAAAGGAGAGTTCTTATGTGTCAATATTGCTTAACTCCACAGTGTCCGTCAGGTTGCCCGAACTATGAAGGACCTGACCCTGAATACGTATGCGATGAGTGCGGTGAGGGTATATACAGCGATGACAAATACGTTGATATTGACGGAAATCGTTATCATCTTGATTGTGTTGAAGATATGAGCATTACAGACCTTTTGGCACTCCTTGGTGTTGATGTTTTCACTGCTTGATTCGGAGGTGATGTAATGAACCTTAACGTACCAGAGTTCACAGAACTTGTATTTACAGAAAAGAATCACGAGTACAAAATTGGCGACAGAGTTCTTCCGAGTGTATCGAAAGTAATGGAGCCTCTTTCAATGTCATATTATGGTTCTCTTGATGTTGACGTTCTTAACAGAGCAGCAGAGAGAGGAACAGCGATTCATAATGCCATTGAAAACTATGTTAAGTATGGAATAGAAGATATTCCGAGTGAATACAGAGGTTATTTTGATGCTTTCAAGCTTTGGCTTGAAGAAAAGAAACCTCAGATACTGGGAACAGAGTGTAGGGTTTATCACAAAACGTTGCAGTATGCAGGAACTTGTGATATGCCCTGTTTAATAGACGGAAAGATTGTATGTGTTGACTTCAAATCGTCTGCAACAATAAACTCTGTTTTCACAGGAGTACAGCTTGAAGCTTACTCCAAAGCGTACAAAAGTCACGGTTTTGAATTTGATGAAAAAGACATTGTTCATCTGAAAAGAACCGGAAAATATGCGGAAAGGAAGTATCCGAAAAACGACAACGAAAGTTGGAATGTGTTTGGAGCTTTGTTAACCGTAAACAATCATTTAAGTAAATATGGAAGGAATTAAAATATGAACAATTCAGTTGAAACTGTTGTTGCGACAGTTGTTCCGGAAGAATTATCCACAGGTGTTGTTGATGATAAAGAAAAGAAGATGACTGACGATGTTGCTGTTATTGAAAGAACTGCAGGTTCTCTCGTTATCGACAGCAAAGAAGCTTATGAGAAAGCTGTTGAGCTTGGCAGAACAATCCAGACCAAGACAGGTGATGTTAAGGATTTCTTCAAACCTATGAAAGATGCAGCACACAAGGTCCACAAGGAAATCTGTGAAAGAGAAAAGGCTGTTCTTGCTCCTCTTGAAAGAGCAAAGAAGATTATTCAGAATGCAGTTGGCGAATATCAAATGGCAGAAGAAAGAAAACGCAAAGAAGAAGAGGAAAGGTTAAGACTCGAAGCTCAGGCAGAAGCAGAGAGAAGCCTTAAAGAAGCCATTGAAGCCGAGGCGACAGGAGATGAAGAAGCGGCACAGTCTGCTCTTATGGATGCACAGTTTGCAGAATCAATGGCGTGTTCTGCAAAGGTTGAATCTTCAACTCCCAAGGTATCTGGATGCACAGTTACGTTTGATTATGAAATTGTTGAGTGCGACCCTGACAAGGTTCCTGTTAAGGTAGGCAACACAGTTGTCAGACCAGTTGATGAAAAGGCTGTGCTCAAGGCTATAAGAGAGGCAGACGGAAATATTGTTATTCCCGGCATCACATTCAAGGCTGTACCAAAAACAAGTTTTAGGAGGTTTTGATAATGGCAGAACAGGCTTTAACAAAAGTATCATTTGAATCTGCTTTTGGTGAGGTAACGCTCACAGCAGCAGATGTTAAGAAATATCTTGTTCGTGGCAATGGAAACGTTACAGACCAAGAAATCAAGTTGTTCCTTGAACTCTGTAAGTATCAGAAACTGAATCCGTTCACCAACGAATGCTATGCAATCAAGTTCGGTGACGATTTTCAGATTGTTGTCGGCTATGAAGCATACAAGAGAAGAGCAGAAGAACATCCCGAATATGCCGGTAGAAAGTCCGGTATAGTTGTTCTTCGTGGAGAACAGGTAATTCAGAAAGAGGGAACTTGTCTTTATCCCTCAGAGAAGCTTATCGGCGGTTGGTGTAGAGTTTTCAGGCTCAGGGACGGTTCCGTTGATGAAACGTTCAAAGAGGTTGGCTTTACTGAATACGATAAGCAGAAAGCCAACTGGAAAACAAAGCCTTGCACAATGATTGAAAAGGTTGCTGTATCACAGGCTTTGAGAGCAGCATTCCCCAAGGACTACGAGGGTCTGTATACTCCCGAAGAAGCAAGTCCTGTCGGAACGATTCCTGAAGAACGTCCCACAGAAACTGTTGTTGTTGATGAACCTATTACCCAGAAAGACAGGCAGAAGCTTTTCGGATATGCTCAGCACGTATTCGGCGTAGAAGAAGGCAATGCACTTGTAAAATCCCTGATTATAGAGCTCGGTCTTGACTCAACAGAAGGAATGCTGAAATCTCAGCTTGATGCACTTATGAAAAAGCTTGAGGAAATCGCAAACAGCAAAACCGACAACAACGATTACCCCGAAGCAAATTACACAGAAATTGAAGAATAGTAGGAGCAGAAAGCAGGTGAGCAAATGAAATGGATAGCCGTTCACGACAACGTGACAGGTGGCAAACTCAGATGTTTGCGGATAAAGCTTAACTGCTCTGAAGTTGAAGCAATAGGAATCCTCGTTCTCTTATGGCTGTGGGCAAGAAAGAATGCTGACGAAGAGGGCAGGATTCCAAACACTGGACTGGAAGAGGTTGAGGTTGTTTTTTCCTCATCTCTTCCTGACGGCGTTTCACCCAAGGATGTTGTTTCTGCTCTTTACGAGATAGGTTGGATAGAGCCGGAAGACGATTCTCTCATAATTCACGACTGGTACGAATGGCAAAAGTATTCTTATTCCTACGAAGCTCAAAAGGTAAAGGACAGAGAACGTCAAAGAAAGCATCGTGAAAAGAAAAAAACAAGTTGTCACAGTGACAGTCACGGTGACAGTCACGGTGACACACCAGAAAATCCACCAGAAGAACCTAAGCCGAAGAAGAAACCTAAGAAAAAGTATGCTGATTTTGTTTCGATGAAAGAATCAGAATACCAGACACTTGTTGATAAACACGGAGAACCGTTTACGAACAAGTGTGTAGAGGTTCTTGATAACTACAAAGGTGCTACTGGAAAGAAATACAAAGATGACTACCGAGCTATCCTTAACTGGGTAGTTGATAAAGTCACGAGAGAACATCCTGAGCTTGTACGTAAAAGAGATACAACACAGTTTTCTGGGAATCCGTTTAGATAAGAGAGGTGATGATTATGCCCGGATATGATGAAGCTTTTAAAGCGATTGCTATTAATGCGATGAAAATGAATCCACCCGAAGAGGGTGATTATTATGATAAAGACGGAAACCTTATCTGTGGCAATTGTCACACTCCACGTTCTGAAAGAAAAGAGTTCTTTGGTGAACTTATGGATTTAGCTATACCGTGTAAGTGTAGACAGGAAGCCGAAAGGAGAGAAGAGCACCGTGAGAAAGTAAAGTCGTTTCGCAAGAGGAGTATGATTCCTGTAAAGTATGATAAGGCAACCTTTGATTCCTTGATGCCCGATTCTGAAAACAGCCGTTCTGTGAAGATAGTAAAAAGATTTGCAGAAACGTTTCCAGAACGTATGAAAAAGAACGAGGGATTGCTCATATATGGAAGCGTAGGCTCTGGAAAGACTCACATAGCAGTTTGTGCTGCAAACGCAATCATTGACACTGGATATTCCGTAATGTTTTTGTCAGTGCCTGAATACTTACAAGGAAAGAAAGGCTTTGAGTCGCAAGATGAAGAAATTCTCGCAAGAGTGAGAAAGGTTTCTCTTCTTATTGTTGATGACCTCGGAGCTGAAAGAAACACTGAATTTGCTCAAGAGTTTGTATACGCATTGATTAATGCTCGTGTAAATTCAAACAAGCCTATGATTGTTACCACGAACCTCGGCTTTGATGAAATGTTAGAAGCTGAGGACAGACAGCACAAGAGAATCTACAACAGAGTCTTTGAAGCTTGTTCGTTCCCGGTAGAGTTTGTTGGCAAATCCAAGAGGATTACGATTGCCGAGAAGAAATATGATTCTATCGAGAGTATGTTTAAGGAGGACTGAAATGGAAGTAAAAATAAAGATAAGCAACCTTGAAGATAGACTTGCAGTTGCAAACGTCCTTGTGAAGAACGGATACACAGTTCGTTTATCAAAAGAAAGGAAGCCCGGCAAAGGAAATCAGTATAGTTACTTTGTGGTTGCAGAAAAGGAAGAGTCCAATGAGAGTTAAGTTTACCGTCCTTGGAGAGCCACGTGGAAAAGAAAGACCGAGGTGTGCAAAGTATAGTAAACACCCGATAACCCCAGAACAAACAGTTTTATATGAAAACCTTATAAAGACTGAATACCGCCGACAATGCGGCGACAAGCAGTTTCCACAGGGTCAGGCAATAACAGTTCTTATCTATGCTTTTTACTCGATTCCTAAGAGTGCAAGCAAGAAAAAACAAGCTATGATGCGTTCTGGCGAAATAAGACCTACGAAGAAACCTGATTATGACAATATCGGAAAGGTTGTATGTGACAGCCTTAATGGTATAGCGTATCACGATGATGCTCAGGCTGTAGACGGGCTTGTGAGAAAGTTCTATTCAGACAAGCCGAGAGTATGTGTGATTATTGAAGAGGCAGAGTTCAACCCCGAATTGTTTGAAAAAATAATGAGTATATAAGTTGGAGGAAATTATGAAAGAAAACGCACTTAATATGAACAGTGATGTGTTTGAATCACTCATCAACGATTTCAACGGAGTTCTCAAAAAGACTCTTGGAAATATGAGAAGCAAGCAGAGTGAGGTTGCAGAAATTACGTTGAAGCTCAAAATCACTCTCGAAGAGGAAGAGGTTGCCGA
>JAZSBC010000080.1:0-7060 GCA_045602245.1 Acutalibacteraceae bacterium
CTTCAGGCAGATGCCGGGCACAACCGTTGAAGATGTTGAAAAGCATATCCGCAAGGTTTGCCGCAACAAGGATATTGAGGTTAAGGTGCTCAAGGCAAAAGAAGCATCAAAATTCTCGCCCACAGATTCAAGAACTTTCAAAATTATTGAAGAACTTGTTATGCAGGATAACAGCGGTGCAATCGTTGCACCCTATCTTGTTATGGGCGGCACAGACGCGTGCTACTATGAGCCTATTTGTGAAAACATCTATCGCTATGCTCCTTATAGAGTAAGCATTGAGCTTCTCAGATGTACTCACGGCACAAACGAGAGAATTCCCGTTGAAGCCGTTGCTCCCGCTATTGCATTCTTCAAGAAATATATCAGAAGGGCTTCTGCTGAATAATATGAATATTCTCATTGCGCCGGACAGTTTCAAAGGCACGCTTACCGCTCAGCAGGTTTGCGATATAATAGGTCAGGCATTTGAAGATACAATAAAAGATGCAAAAATAATAAAGCTCCCCGCTGCCGACGGCGGCGAGGGGCTTTGTGCCTGTTTGTTTAAAATCAATGGCGGAGAGATGATATCTGCTGAAGTCTGCGGAGTTTTAGGCGAAAAAACAGAGGCTCAGTATCTGATGCTGAATGATAAAACCGCCGTTATTGAAATGGCGGCTTGCTCGGGATTGCCGCTCGCAGGCGATAATAAAAACCCTGAAAAGACAACAACTTTCGGAGTCGGTGAGCTTATTAACAATGCCGTTTCAAACGGAGCCGAAAGAATCCTGCTCGGTCTCGGAGGCAGCGCAACCAACGATTGCGGTGCAGGTATGGCATCGGCACTCGGTTTTTGTTTTTATGATAAAAACGGCAATCTTTTTGTGCCGACCGGCGGCACGTTGGGCGATATTGCAGAAATAAAAGTGCCTCAAAATCTGATTAATGTTCCCGTAACAGCTGCCTGCGACGTTGAAAATCCGCTTTACGGTGAAAACGGAGCGGCATATGTTTTTGCACCGCAGAAGGGCGCGGATAAAGAGATGGTGAAACGCCTTGACAGTGGGTTGCGGCATATCGCATCGGTTATTGAAAGAGATATCGGTGTTGACGTTTCGAATATAAATGGCTCGGGTGCGGCAGGCGGAATGGGTGCAGGTGCAGTTGCGTTTCTCAATGCAAATCTTGAAAAAGGCATAGATATTCTGCTTGACAGAGCCGGTTTTGATGAAAAATCGCAGTGGGCAGATCTTATAATAACGGGTGAAGGCAGGCTCGATTTTCAGAGCGTTAACGGTAAAGTTATTTCGGGCGTTGCGAAAAGAGGCCGGAAAAACGGCAAAAAGGTTGTTGCAATCTGCGGCGGCAGGGGAGAAGGTGCGGAAGAAATTCAGAAGCTCGGTGTTTCGGAACTGTATTTTGCCTGCGAAAACGACAAATCGTTTGATGAAATAACCAAAACCTGCAAAGAAGATTTATATAATATTGCCTTGAAGGCGGCAAAAAGCGGTGTCAGATGACACCGCTTATTTTTTTATTTAATATCAATAACCGTGTATCCCTGCTCTTCAACGGCATTTGCAAGTGTTTCGTTGCTTACGTCTGAAGTAAGAGTAACTACCGCAGTGTCTGTTTCGTGATTAACGTCTGCAAAATCAACTCCGTCAATGCTTTCAAGAGTTTTCTTGACTCTTGCTTCGCAGTGACCGCACATCATACCTTCAATTTTCATTGTTTTTTCCATTGTTTTGTTCTCCTTTATTTTGATTTTTATTTTTTTATCCTTTTTTGCGTTGTTAACATTAAAAAGATTAAGACGAAGCGCGTTGGACACAACGCAGAAACTTGAAAGGCTCATTGCGGCTGCGCCGAACATCGGATTCAGCTCCCAACCGAAAATCGGAATCAGAAGCCCTGCCGCAAGAGGAATTCCGAGCGTGTTATACATAAACGCCCAGAAAAGATTCTGATGAATATTACGAAGAGTCTGACGGCTGAGACGTATTGCGGCAGGCACGTCGGTAAGCTTGTTTTTCATAAGAACAACATCTGCGGCATCAATGGCAATATCCGTTCCCGCGCCGATTGCTATGCCGATATCCGATCTTGTCAGCGCAGGCGCATCGTTGATTCCGTCGCCGACCATTGCAACCCTGCCGTTTTTCATTAATCTTCTTATAACCGTTTCTTTGCCGCTTGGCAAAACACCCGCTATAATTTCATCAACTCCTGCAATTTTTCCGATTGCTTTGGCTGTTTTTTCGTTATCGCCCGTGAGCATAATAACTTTGATTCCCATATTCCGAAGCTGTTTGATCGCCTCGGGGCTTTCTTCTTTTATTGTATCTGCAACGGCGATAATTCCGAGAAGTGTGTTGCCTTTGACAAAAAGAAGGGGAGTTTTCCCTTCATCTGCAAGTGAAAAAGCCGTTAATTTATCCTTTTCGGAAATCTTGGTTTTGCTTTCAATAAACTTAATGCTGCCGCCGTAAACTGTTGTTTCGCCAAGCTTTGCCGTAACTCCGTTGCCGGGCAGTGTTTTGAAGAAACCCGTTTCATCTGCCGAAAAGCCGCTTTCTTCCGCTTTTCTGACAATAGCTTTCGCAAGAGGATGCTCACTTTTTTTCTCAAGCGATAACGCAGTTTTTAACAGCTCATTTTCGCTTGTGCCGATGGGAATAATATCGGTAACAACGGGTGCGCCGTTTGTTATTGTGCCTGTTTTGTCAAGAGCAACAATGCTTACTTTGCCTGCGTTTTCAAGTGACGATGCGGTTTTGAAAAGTATTCCGTTTTTTGCTCCGAGACCGCTGCCGACCATAATCGCAACGGGTGTTGCAAGACCGAGCGCACACGGGCAGCTTATTACAAGCACTGAAATTCCTCTTGCAAGTGCATAGCCGAAATCTGCGCCGAAAATAAGCCAGCCGATAACGGTTACTGCTGCAATGGCGATAACAACGGGAACAAATATGCCTGATACTTTATCTGCCGCTTTTGCAACGGGAGCTTTTGTAGCTGCGGCATCGCTGACCGTTTTTATTATCTGCGAAAGAGTTGTATCTTCGCCGACTCTTGTTGCTTTGCACTCCATATAACCCGATTGATTTATTGTTGCGGCAGAAACGGAATCGCCTGCAGATTTGTCGAGAGGTATGCTTTCGCCCGTGAGAGCGGATTCGTCAACAACGCCTTCGCCGTTTATAACAACGCCGTCAACGGGTATGCTTTCGCCTGCTTTAACAATAAAAATATCGCCTTTTTTAACCTGAGATACGGGTACTTGAAATTCTGTTCCGTCTTTTAGTATATTCGCGGTTTTGGGAGAAAGACTGATAAGCCCTTTGAGAGCGTTTGTGGTTTTTCCTTTTGAACGGGCTTCAAGCATTTTGCCAACGGTGATAAGCGTTAATATCATAGCCGCCGATTCAAAATAAAACCCGTGAAGATATTCGTGCGGATTATCCGACGAAGTCATTTCAAAAAGCTTTATAACGCTCCATATAAATGATGCACCCGAACCGAGCGAAACGAGAGTATCCATATTCGGCGCGCCGTGAATAACACTTTTGAAACCGCTTATAAAGAATTTTTGGTTAATTACCATTACTGTTGCCGCAAGAAGAAGCTGCAAAATTGCGATTGCAACGGGATTTGATTCGAGAATATGCGGCAGGGGAAAGCTGAACATCGTGTGACCCATTGATATATACATTAATATAATAAGGAATCCCAGCGATGCAAAAAGCCTTTTTTTCAAAACGGGAGTTTCTTTATCCTCAAGAGCATCGGTTTGGGGCGCTTTTGTTTCGGCAGATTTTCTGAAAGCACCGTAGCCTGCGTTTTTAACGGCATTGATAATGTCTTTTTCTGATGCTGTGCCTTCAACGCCCATTGAATTCGTCAGCAAATTAACCGAACAAGCCGTGACACCGTCGACAGCCGAAACCGCTTTTTCAACTCTTGCACTGCAGGCAGCGCAGCTCATTCCCGTAACACCGTATTGTTCCATTGTATCACCTATTTCATAAGCTTCTGCAGTGTAGCAACAAGCTCGTCGATTGTTTCATCGTTACCGTTTCTGATATCCTCGGCAACGCAGGTTTTGATGTGGTTTGAGAGAAGCTCTTTGTTAAAAGCATTTACAGCCGCATTCACGGCAGAGGATTGCACAAGAATATCAGGGCAATACGCATCTTTTTCTATCATACCCTTAATTCCGCGGATTTGTCCTTCAATTCTGTTGAGTCTGTGAATAAGGCTTTTAACTTCATCGGCAGAGCGTTCTTTTGATTTATGGCAATAACATTCCTTTGACATATCAACACCTCGCTTTTATTTTATTATATACCCTATAGGGGTATATGTCAATATAAAAGACAAAGAACCCTTCTTTTGTCTGAAGAGTTCCTTGTCTTTGGCTTTATATTCGAATTAATGCTGGAAGACATAATATAATGATACAACAGTATTATAGCATATGTTTTTCATTTTGTCACTAAAAACTTTTTCGTCATTTTTACTGATTTTTTAATGCTATTTCTTACATATTGAACATTAATTTTTAGAAATGCTGAAAAAATATTACGGCTGAATTATCCTCGGATTATTTCTGTGTATGATGAGCAAATTATTATTGCTCCGTCAAGGAGCGAAATAATCAAACGGAGGTGAAAAATGAAGCGTATAATCAAGGGTGTGGCTTTGGCTGCATCAGCGCTGAGCGTTTTTGTTTTCGGCACTGTTGCTTACGGCTTTTCATCTTTACCCGATGAAATAAGCGTAACCGAAGGCGATAAAGTGAATATCGGCTCCGTGTTTGCGCTTGAAGATGAAACGGCAACGCCTGCGCTTAAAGGTGAAGGCGAGAAAAAATACCGCACCAAAGTGACGGCGCTGAAAATCTTTCCTGTCAAGGATATTGACGTAACTGTCACAAAACGGCGCTACGTTGCGCCCGGCGGCGACGTTTTCGGAATAAAACTGTATACAAAAGGTGTTATAGTTGTTGATATTGATTCCGTAACAACCAAAAACGGCTCGGCTGACCCTGCCGTATCCGCAGGGCTTAAATGCGGAGATATAATAACCCATATCGGCGGCAAGCCTGCTCTCAGCTCTCAGCAGTTAACCGATGCGGTGGAGCAATCTGAAGGAAAAAAGCTGAATCTGAAAGTTGAGAGAAACGGTGAAACATTTGAGCTTGCCCTTAAACCTGAGCTTTCCGTTAACGGCGGATATAAGGCAGGTATATGGGTCAGGGACAGCTCGGCAGGTATCGGTACGGTCACGTTTTATGATGACGGTATCGGAATGTTTGCAGGTCTCGGCCACGGTGTTTGCGACGTTGACACAGGCAAGATAATGCCGCTCAATAACGGTGAAGCGGTCAGGGCGAGAGTTAACGGGTTTTACAAAAGCAGTGCAGGAAATCCCGGTGAATTGTGCGGTGTGTTTACAGATTCGGCAATAGGAAGCCTTTGTGTTAACCACGATATGGGTGTTTACGGGGAGCTTATTCAACCGTCGGGTCAGAAAACAGTTCCCGTTGCGCTTGAAAATGAAGTAAGGCTCGGCGACGCTCAGATGATAACAACCGTTGATGAAAGCGGTCCTCAGTATTATGATATCGAAATCGTGAAGATATATCCGTCATCGGATTTGTCGGCGCGAAATATGATAATAAAAGTGACCGACCCTGAACTTCTTGATAAAACGGGAGGAATTGTTCAGGGAATGAGCGGCAGCCCGATAATTCAGAATTCAATGCTTATAGGCGCTGTGACCCACGTGTTCATCTCCGACCCGTCTCAGGGATATGCCGTTTTTTCACAAAGGATGATTGAAACGATGGATGCTGTACGAAGCGATGAATTGCCGCTTGCTTCCTGATTTTGTCGAATAGGGAAGAAAAATAATTCCCAAAAACTGGGAATTATTCATTGACAGAATTGGGAAAATATGGTAATATTTTCGTGAACTAAAGGAGGTATTACCATGAGAAAAATGTTGAAAGCAATGATAACAGAGGACGGAAGCGAAACTTCCCACGAACTTGCGGCGGCGCTTCGTACCAACGGATTTGAGGTTTCAACCGTGATCAAGGACGGCAGCAGAGTTATTGAACGGATAAAAGAGGGCGAAATTCCCGACGTTCTTCTTATTGACGGATTTATGCCGAGGCTTGATGCGCTCGGCGTACTCAGGGAAATTGATAAACTTCACCTTGAAAAGAGACCTGTTGTTATGGTTCTTTCAAGCACCGATAATCAGAGGTTTGAGAGTGAAGTGCTGGGCAGCGGAGCGGATTACTATTTTCTTAAGCCCTATGACCCTGAAATGCTCGCCGAAAGAATCGTTCAGTTTACCGATATTCATAACTCAAATCTGTCGGGAACGGGAGTTAAAGACCTTGAGGTTGTTGTGTCGCAGATTATGCACCAGATAGGAGTGCCTGCCCATATAAGGGGCTATCAGTATCTGCGTGAAGCGATTATTCTTTCGGTCAGAAACAGTGAAATGATAAGTTCCGTAACAAAAATTCTTTATCCCACCGTTGCCAAAACTTTCAAGACCACTCCGTCAAGGGTTGAAAGGGCTATCAGGCACGCAATCGAGGTTGCGTGGGACAGAGGCGACGTTGACGTGCTCAGCTCTTACTTTGGATATACAATTCAGAATGAGCGAGGCAAACCGACCAACAGCGAATTTATCGCGATGATAAGCGACAACCTCAAGTTAAGAATGAAAACGGTATAAAAAAAGCGGCAGGGAGCAAATGCTCTCTGCCGTTTGACGTTTATATTACTGTTGATATTATGTTGTAAAAGAAATTTATTATGGGTGTGATATTGATTGCAAAGAAAGGCGGTCTGAATTCTTTATCATCAACTTCGGTTGAGAGAATTTCAAGTCGGTTTAAAAGGTTTGTATCGAACGAAGATTCAACTATTTTTAATTCATCATCAATTAAATAAAATTCATACACAAAGTCGTCTTCGTCGGTGTATTTTTCAACATTGTATGTTACGCCGTTAACGGTTTTGGTATAGTTTTCCTTAAAATTAACAACAAAAAA
>JAZSBC010000081.1:0-2312 GCA_045602245.1 Acutalibacteraceae bacterium
CGAATTGGAAGATGAGGAAAACAAGAGTATAAACGATTGCGGGGATAATTGTGCAAACCGAAAGAATACCTTCGCCAACCTCAGGTATATAGCCACTTATCTGACCGTGAACCTTGCCGTCGTAGCCGGCAACCTTGCTCAGGAGCGTAATTCCGCCTGTATCAGCAAGTGTCTGACCAAGGTTACGGCAGAAAGTATAAACAGCATAAACTGCGCTTTCACTTCGGATGCCTGTTTTATATTCCTGATAGTCGATAACGTCTGTTATAATTGCCCAGTTTGTGATGCTGACAAATGAATAACCGAAGCCGATAATAAATGTGAACAACATAAATACAACGGGACCTGAAGAATCCTTATCGCAATGCGGAACAACAAAATACATAAGAATTGCCGCAAGTGCAGAGAAGAACGTGCCGAAGCCGCAAAGCTCCTTTTTGCCGAAACGCTTTACAAGCTTGGGCATAAAGAAAATCATAATCGCCATAGGCAGATAGTTTGCAATTGTGCCAATAGCACTGAGACCTGTGTTAGCAAAATAGTTCTTATAGAGATACTGGTTGAGTGAACCGAACTGAAGCTGACCGCTGATAAGAATGCCCGAAAGAGCTGCCATAATAAAAGGTCTGCTCTTGAACATGCCCTTATACATACCTTTGATGTCAACGTCAGGTTCTTCTTCTGACGGAACTCTTTCTTTGCTCATACCGTAGCAGGCATAAAAAGCAAAAATCGAAAGTGCACCCATAATAACGCCGAAAATCATCATACCGTTATCATTTGCAACGCCGTCTTTATAGATGATCATCGGAGCAAGAAGCAACGGAGCCGCACCGCCAATACCTGCGCCTACTGTTCTGAAGGTCGAAAGCAAAGTTCTGCCGGCAGGGTCATCCGTGATAACCGAAGCAAGTGAACCGTAAGGAATATTTATTGTGGTATACATCATACCAAAACAAATATAGGTTATGTAAGCAAGTGCAAGAATAAGATTTTCATTTGCCGTGAACTTGGTAAAATTCACGTAGCAGAACATTGCCGAAATACCAAGCGGAATTGCAAACCATTTTATAAAAGGTCTGAATTTTCCATCTTTTGTCGGCTTTTTTTTGGCAATCAGACCGCCCCAAAGAGGGTCGTTGATTGCGTCCCATAATCTTGCAATAAGGAACAATACCGTTATTCTTAACTCACCGAGCTTGAGAACATCGGTATAAAAAACTTTCAGATACGATGAAACGTAAGTAAGGATAAAAAGATTACCGGCATCACCCATTGCATAGCCGAGGCCGTCTTTGAATCCTATTCTGTTAGGGTGCTGAAATTCAACATTTTCAAGCGAACGCTGTTTTTCCATCGTATTACCTCCTATATATTATCTTAATGAAGCTAAAAGACATCAGCTAAGCGCTCTGACAAGATTGTCAACCATTGTATAAATAAAACCGAGCAATTCAATAGGCTTATAAAGAAGCTTTTTGAAAAACTTATTAACGGTTTTATCATTAAATTCAACCGTCTTTTCAATGGTGATGCTGTCAAGAAGCTCGCTGTTATCCCCTCTTCTTGTTTCAAGAATCAGTTTGTCACCTTTAAACTCAAGCGTCGTATAAGTTGTAACTTCATCCTCGACGAGCTTATATGCCAGATGCTCGGCATCAAAATTATCATCATAGACGTTACGTACGCAATTTGAATTAAGATAAACTATGCCTTCGGGGTTAACAAAGGTACCGCCGCTCGGAGCTTCACTTTTAATTTTGCCGCTTTTCATAAAATGGGAACGTCCCTGTGAATGCGTGTGTCCCGTTATAACAAGGTCAAGTTCATATACTTCAAATATAGGTGCAAAAATGTTTTTAAGCAAAATCTCGGTTTCCGTATCGCCGATTGCGTCGCCCGCACCGTAGATACCGTGATGAACAACACCGATTCTCCATTTTGCATCCTTATTCTGCTCAACAGCCTTTTTTGCAAAACGCATATGGTCGGGCGCATTACCCGAAGTTGAGTCAAAGAAAAGATAAAGAACGTCGCCGTATCTGAACCAGAAATCGCGGTCAAGACCGCTGAAAAATCTGCCGTAATCCTCGTTAGGCATATTGGTAAAGTAATTATAGGTCATACCTTTTTTATCGTGGTTACCGATAGCCATAGCAACAGGGAGACTTCTCAGCGATTCAGGCATAAGCAACGTCTGCCATTCTTCATCGGTGGAGCCGGTTGACGTATTGTCACCGGGCGTCACAAGATAACTGATGTCAGGATTCTTTGTAAGCACTTCAGAAAGATAATTATTCCAGAAATAACCG
>JAZSBC010000082.1:0-2693 GCA_045602245.1 Acutalibacteraceae bacterium
CGCAATACAGAATGTGTATGATTTTGTCTATGTATATAAATTCTGATTTCAGCGGTTGGGATGAGCCCGAAAATAACTATCCCATAGAATGGCTGATTGATTATGTCCGTGTCTATAAAGATAAAAACGGTTATGACGAGAGCAACAGACTCACCGAGTTTGAGCGTTTTATAAAAGATCTGGCTGACTCGCTCACTGTATTCGGACAGCGTATTTTATCATTTTTTCAAGACCTCTGTACGCAGTACCGGCAGTTATTTGAGCGTTTATTCAGTATAATTCCTGCTTTGTACAGCCTGTAAAATTAGAATTTGTTAAACTGAAATCAACTTTTGTTGTAATTTCATTATACTTAAAAAATGAAGTGAAGATATATGTTTGTTCAAAAAATTATCAGTTTCTTTTTGGATGTTGTTACATCTTTTCGCTATGGTTTTTACCTTTCAGAAGCCTTTGAAGGACACGGATTACGAAGTTTCAACACAAGAGGTTGTGCGCGATATGGATAAATATGCAGGAATTCATTCGGAAATCAAGAATTGCGGCGGTGTGCCCACACTTTATATCAACGGCGAACCGCACGCTGCCGTAGCATATATGACTTATCTGGAACAGTTCAATAAATATGATGACTTTGCGGCTGCAGGTTATAAATTCTTTTCTGTTCCTGTTCTTTTTTCAGGCAGATGGATAAGCATTACAGATGGACTTACCCCATTCAAAAAAGGTATTTTTGACGTAAAGGATGATCCCGATTTTTCGCTGTTTGACGAGGCTGTCGAGAAGATTCTTGAAGCTTGCCCCGAAGCTTACATAATCCCGAGAGTAAATATAAGTATGTCTGTCTGGTGGGAACAAGAAAATCCCGATGAGCTGAACATAAAAGACGGTGTTCCTTGCAGAGAATCCTTCTATTCTCAGAAATGGCGTGATGATGCATCACGGTTTTTGCGCGAATTCACGCAATATGCAAATTCCTGCAAATATGCCTCGCATATCGTGGGTTATCAGATAGCAGGCGGACAAACAGAAGAATGGTTTCACTTTGATATGAACGGCGGCTATGGCGAATGCGCAAAGTCGGCTTTCAAGGCATTTCTTGAAGAATATTATCCCGAAGCTGAGTACAAAGGTTTACCCGATTTAACCTTGCTCGATAAAAAAAGCAATTATTTCAACAACGAATATCTTTCATGGTATATAGAGTTCGCAAACTTCAGAATTGCAGAAGCCATAAGTCACTTTGCCGGGATTGTCAAAGAGGAAACAGGCAACAACGTTGTTGTAGGTACGTTTTACGGTTATACTCTTGAGGTAACCAACTCCCTGCAAGGCAATCATGCACTCAACTATATATTGAAAGACAAAAAAATCGATTTCATCTGTTCACCGAATTCATACATCGGCACTCGCTCGCCCGATATGGACTGGACAGAAATGTATCCTGCTGATTCCGTTCGTCTGCACGGAAAAATGTGCTTTCAGGAATGCGATATAAGAACCCATCTGACCGTACCTCTTTCTCAGAAGGACCCTTCAACCGACCCGCACGGACTTCTTTCTGCTCCCGTATGGCAGCCGAGAGAATCAAAATATCAGGCTGTAAACGAAATCCGAAAATCCTTTGCACGTCAGCTTATAAAAGGCAATGCCCTTTGGTGGTTCGATATGTGGGGCGGTTGGTATGCAGATGATGATATTATGAACGAAATGGCGGCTTACAAAAGTATTTATGAGCAAAGCTTAACCGATGCTGACAGAAGGTCAAATGCTGAAGTTGCGGTATTTGTTGATGAAAGTGCATATAAATATCTCACAAACTGCTCATTACGCAACATCTTCCACACCCAGCGAGAACAGCTCGGTCTTATAGGTGCACCGTATGATATTTATGACGTTTATGATTTCAAAGCGGTTTATCAAAATTACAAAGCAGTTATTTTGTTATCAAGTGCAAAGACAACTTATATGGAAAACGCCCGTAGTCTTTGCAAAATGAACAACGTTCCCTATATTATGACCTCGCCTCTTAAAGAAAAATTCACGGTAACCGAGCTGAGAGCTTTCTGCGAAACAAGCGGAGTTCATATTTACTGTGAAACCGATGACATTATTTATGTGAACGAAAACTATATTTGTATTTATGCCGTAACCGCCGGTAAAAAAACAATTTATCTCGGCAGGCAAAGAAATATCAGCGAGTTACTCGGCGGCGCTTATCAGGGTACTGCAGCCACCGTTATCATTGAGCTGCAAAAGGGAGAAACAAAACTCTTCAGGCTTGACTGATTTTGCAGCGTGATTTGAATGAAACTTAAACCGAATCATATATTGAATCCAGTTGCAATAATGACAACCAGAAAAATCCGTCGGTTAATAATTCGAACGTGAAAAAGATTTTATTAAAGAAACAGATAAATTCCAATATGTCGAACAGATAAACAAACAAAAATTTGTAGGATAAAAGCTATGATTAACGCTAACGAATACGGTTTTTTACCCGAAAACAACGCATATAAAAACTCCGAAGCTCTTCAAAAAGCGGTTGACAGCGGCGGAGTAATTGAAATTAAAGCTTCGGGTATTTATAAAATTTCCAAACAAATTGAAATCGGTGATAACACAAAGCTTGTGTTCCGTGAAGGAGTTATTCTTCAGCGTGAAGCGAGCGTGACAGGCATTAACGGCAATGC
>JAZSBC010000083.1:0-11474 GCA_045602245.1 Acutalibacteraceae bacterium
AATCGAGCCGTTATCTATTCCGCGGCAGATTTCGCATTCGTTGCAGGGATTGCCGTCAATCGGTGAGAGGCAGTTTACCGCCTTTGAAAGAATTTTTGCGCAGGTGGTTTTACCCGTGCCCCTTGAGCCCGTGAAAAGATAGGCGTGAGAAATTCTGCCGCTTTCAAGCTGGCTTTGCAGAGTTCTTGTTACATGGGGCTGACCGTAAACATCGTTGAAGTTTTTCGGTCTCCATTTGCGGTAAAGTGCCTGATACATTCTTTCACCCCTTAATAAAAAATAAAGAGCTTTTTCTTGGTCATATGGCGGTAGGCAGACTGTGGCGCACAAGACTGTCCGCTTAATGCTGCTCGGTTCACCCGCCTGACATGGTTCACGGTGTCCTGTCGCACAGGACCCACACGCCACATGACCAAAAGAAAGCTCTTCTGCCATTAATCATTTACCGATATATTATATAATATATTTATAATAATATCAAGTGTATTTTTTGTTAATTTGCGTTATTTTCAAAAAAACAAGGCTGTTCAGGGCGTTTTTTTCACATAATTCAACTTTTTTGAATAGATTGATATTGATAAATCTACGGGAGGCACACTATGAACGAAGCATATTTTCTCGGCACAGGCTCAAAAAACGGATTTTTCAGCTGTTTTTCCCAGCTTACTCCTAAAATTGAAGGTCAGTATACTTATATTCTGAAAGGCGGACCGGGTACGGGCAAATCTTCGCTTATGAGGAAAATTGCGGAAGAAATGGAAAAAAGAGACATATACTGCGAAAGAATTTTTTGCTCGTCAGACCCCGATTCGCTTGACGGAATTATTTTTCCCTCGCTGAGAGTGAGCGTCTGCGACGGCACGTCTCCGCATACTCTCGACCCCGAATATCCCGGAGTGACGGGTGAAATTATTAACCTCGGGGACTGCTGGGACAAAGAAAAACTTTTGAAAAAAACCGATGAAATAATTGCTCTTACCGATAAAAACAAAGCCTGCCACGGGAGGGGAAGAAGATTCATTGATTCCGCGTTTTCAATCTTTGCCGACGGCGAGCGAATCAGCCTCGACTGCCTTGACGAAAACAGGCTGATGCGTTATGCATCAAGGGTTTCGAGCCGATATTTCAAAAAACCGATGGGCAGAATCGGAATAGAAAAAATCCGTCTTTTTGACGCGATTACTCCGAAAGGATATCTTTTTCTCAGCGATACCGCCGAGATGCTCTGCGATGAAAAAATTGTTTTTGAGGATGATTTCGGCGTTGCATCGTCAAAGCTCATCGGCGAAATCCGTTCGTATGCGCTTGCCAACGGATTTTCGGTTATTTCAAGCCCGTGTATCAACCGTGAAAAGGCAATCCGCCATATAATCATCAAAGAGCTTTCTCTCGGATTTTTTACGGCGGATAAATTATGCAGCCTGAATATCACGCCGACAAAAACGGTCAGCCTGAAGCGTTTTTATTCGCTTTCGGAAATTGCATCGCACAAGTCACGGCTTTCGTTTGTCAAAAAAGCGGCAAACGAGCTGATGAACGAGGCTGTATGCTCAATGAAACTCGCAAAGGAAGTTCACGACGACCTTGAAAAATGCTACATCGAAGCGATGAATTACGGTATGCTCAATAAAATTGCCGATTCGCTGATTGAAAGCATCTGGAAAAGCGAATGGTGGAGCGAGGAGTAAGCAATTCGTAATTCGTAATTCGGAATTGCATGGGTGATTTAAAATTATCTGACAGTATTTCTGTCATTTATGTTTCCTCATTCTTATATGGGGGCTATATCCCCTTAATATGAGAGAAAACTGCGGTATAGACAGCAAAACCGTGAGAAGGCTCAAAGCAAATGAGAATATGGAAACTAAAACATTGAATAAACTTTGTGTTTTTATAAAAGACACCGAATTAACGGTGTCTTTTTTTACATAAATATCTGTGTCCAGCAGAGCTTTTGGTCGGGGTCGGGGTCGGCGGCGATGCCGATGCCGATTTTTGAAAAATCGGGGTTCATTATGTTTTCATAGTGCGATTCCGAGTTTTTCCACGCCGTGCATACGTCCTCAACCGAATCGTATCCCCAGCCTATGTTTTCACCCGCCGTGCCTTTGGTTATGCCTGCCTCTCTGAGAAGCGAGACGAAGCGTCTGCCGTTGGGTCTTGTATGGGAATGCTCGCCCGACCACGCAATTTCCTCTGCCCTTGCGCAGGCGATTTCCGTCAGCTGATTGCTGAGCTTCAGCGGAGCAATTCCCTTTGAAGCTCTCATTGAATTTATGATTTTCAGCTCGGTATTTATCATATCCGAATAAAAATCCATATTTTCTTTTGCAGACGGCAGAAGATCTTCAAAGTCTGCTCTGTAGTTGAAGCGGATATAGTATTCGTCATAATCCTGCTTAACGATAAACTGTTTGCCGTTTGTGAGAGTTTCAATATAATTTGTTTCTCTTCTTCTGCGGTATACACCGTATTTCAGATCCTGCCTGAAGGTTCTTTCTATGATTTCATAGTAGCCTTCGGGCTTGTTTTCGTCAAATTTCGGAACGGTTGACGTTATTACGGTTGTGATGGGTGCCGTTGTTGTAACGGGCAGGGTTGTTACTGTTGTTTCGGTTGTTTCGGCTTCCGTCTGCACTTCGGTAGTTGAAACAACGGTTGTTTCGGGTTTTACCGTTTCGGTTGCGGTTGAAGATGCAGATGCCGTTGAAATAACGGTTTCTTCAACGGGATTTTTGCCGTTGCAGGCAACAAGCCCCGATATGGTCAGCACCGCAAGCGCAACGCATATTATTCTTTTTTTCATTTTTATTTCACCGTTTATTCCGCAATATCGAATATCATAATTGCCGTGAATTTATTTTCTTTTACGGATATATCAAGGTTGCCGTTCTGGAGTTCCGCAAGGCTCTTCGCTATTGAAAGACCGAGACCGTTGCCCTCTGTATGCCTTGAGTTATCGCCTCTGACAAAGTTTTCAAAAAGCTCTTCGCCCTCAATTCCGAGCGTGTTTTTTGAAGTGTTGGAGATGCGGATATACGCTTTGCCGTCGTTTTCCTCAAGCGAAATTTCAAGGTCTGTATCGGGTGCGGAATATTTGCAGGCATTGTTGAAGAGGTTTGCGAATATTCGCCATAGCCACTCGCCGTCGCCGAGAATGAAAATATCTTTTTCGGGAAGCTCAACTCTCGGAATAAGCAAGCTTTGTTCAAGCTTGAGCGCAAATTCGTCAATGGTCTGCTCAATGATAATATTCAGGTTTGTTTTTTCGCTCTTGACCTCGACGTTGCCCGAGGTAATCTGGGAAACTTCAATCAGATTTTTTGCAAGAACGGTAAGCTTTTCGGTATGCTTTGCAACAATGGCAAGGTATTCCTTGCGGTCATTTTCGCTGATATCATCGCGCTGAAGAAAATCAACGTAGCTTTTGATTGAGGTAAGCGGAGTTTTGATATCGTGAGAAACGTTGGTAATCAGTTCGTTACGCAGTCTTTCGCTTTTAAGCTCCTGCTCAACGGCTTTGTTGATTTCTTTTTTGATCTGGTCAAGGTTTCTGCCGTGGGATCTGATGCTTGCAATGGTGAGCTTTGATGCTATTTCATCGCCCAGCACGCCCTCCGCAAGCTTCTGACCTTCTTCTTTAACGTAATAAAGATTTATGGCGATCATCGCAAAAATCGGAATGATGATAAGCCTTGTTATGCCCCAGATTGTTATGAAAGTAAGGATAACGGAATCGGGGTCTGAGGATTTGTTGAGAATTCCGAAATACGCAAGAGAGATAAGAATTGCGGCTTCGGCAAGGAAAAAAATAATTATGCCGCCGACAAGCTTTTTGAACGGGGATTTATCGTGAATTTTCCGCCTGACGTCTCTTGACGTTTTTCTTTTGAACATACGGTAAATTTTATAAATTATCGTATTTTTCAGAATTTTGCCCATCTTTACTCTGACCGCAAGGGTTGAGAGATAGGTCATAAGAACAAGAACAGCTGCAACGCAGGTTATCATAACAACAACGTTGTTGAGAACCATATCAACGTCTGCCGTAGAGGTCAGGCTGACGATTATCCACGCAACCGCAAACATTGCGGCAAGAACAACTGTGCAGAAATCAAGGGGCAGTCTGTCAATAAAGCCCGGCACAACCTCGGCGTTTCCGTCATCCTGCAGACCTGCATTGACGGTAAGCAGAGTCAGAATAATGACTATTATCAGAATGGTGACAAAAAGCGCAATAAACAGAAAATGCCTGAGAACATTTGCCGCATCTATCCAGCGGAATGCGCTCGTGTATTTATCCGTCACCTGAGATTCTTCATCCGTAATAATTGCGTAGGAAAGATGCAGGTTTTCCGATTCGCCGTTTTCTGTTATTATGTTTATTGAACTGTTGCCTGTGTAGTCGGATTTTTTTTGTATTTCTTCAAATGATGATTCAACGTTTGTGAGAAGAATTTTTTTGCTGTCGGGGTCGGTTACGGTGAAAGCAAAGTTTGAATTGCTGAGCGAAAACTTTTCTTCATAATACATCAGCAATTTTTTATCTTTGTTTTCAATAAGGCATTTATAATAACCCTTCACGTTTTCCGTATCCGTGTTTGAGTTTATCTGCACGGCAACACTCTTGGCGGTATCGCCGTTATCGCCTTTTTCATAGAAATTATATTCAAAAAGATAGGTGATGCCGAGAATACAGCCGATTGCAATGATGGTCATAACAATCAGAACAATCATTGCGGCTGTACGGTCGCTTTCAGAGCGCAGTTTGCCGTATTTCATCAGGAATCACTCCTCGTTATCTTTTCGGGAACTTTTTTGCTCACCATTTTGTAGCCGTGTCCCCACGAAACTTTCAGATAATCGGGGTTGGCAGGGTCAATTTCGATTTTCTCGCGAAGATGGCGGATATGAACCGTAACGGTATTTTCCGCGCCGAGAGGGTCATCGCCCCAAACGTTTCTGTATAATTCTTTTGGAGAAAATACCTTATCGGGATTTTCCATAAAGAATTTGAGAAGCATAAACTCGGTGGGGGTAAGGCTTATGGGTTCACCGTCACGCGTAACGATTTTTGAGCTGACGTCAAGCTCAATGCTGCCGTTTCGCAGAATGTTTGATTTTGCAACGGCATCGCCCGAACCGCCGAAGCGGATATATCGGCGTATCTGGGATTTTACCCTTGCGATAACCTCAACGGGGTTGAAGGGTTTTGTGATATAGTCGTCTGCTCCTGCGTTCAGGCCGAGAATTTTATCGGTGTCCTGGCTTTTTGCCGTGAGAAGAATAACGGGGATGTTGTTGTTATCTTCGCGCAGCTTTGTGAGTGTACGTATTCCGTCAAGCACGGGCATCATAATATCCATAAGAAGAAGATGGATGCTTTCTTTTTCTATCATCTCGAGAGCCTGCTTGCCGTTTTCGGCTTCGAGAATATTGTATTCTTCGTTTGAAAGGTAAATCTTGAGCGCTGAACGGATATCAGCTTCGTCATCGCAGATAAGAATGTTATACATAGTTGATTCTCCTCCGTTTCAAGATATATATATCTATTATAACATTTATTGAAAAACAAATAAATAGTTATTTGAATTTTTAATCGAAAAAAGGAAATAAAAAATTTTAAATTTACTCTTGACAATTCAGAACTACTCTGCTATAATCTCTCTTGCAGTTGCGGATGTAGCTCATCTGGTAGAGCGCCACCTTGCCAAGGTGGAGGTAGCGAGTTCGAGCCTCGTCATCCGCTCCAACAGCCGCTTTTTATAAGCGGCTATTCGTTTTTCAACGAAGTTTTCCCACTTTTCCAACAAGTTATCAACATTTTTATTTCTCAAAAAGAAAAATCCACCCATTTTCGGGTGGATTTATTTTTTATTCAGAGACTGTTGAGAAAGGAAGCTGAATGGCGTTTTGTTCGACCGAAGTCGTACAAAGGTACGTCGATGGGAGAAAAAACGCCAAATAAACGAAATAATAATCGGTGGGATGTGAACATCCGGCATTCCATTTTATACTTTTCAAAATCTAAAATATTATTGATGCTTTTTGTACTATAAACAATTTATATATATTTTTCGTTTATGTTTCAGCGACTTTCTCGGCAGTCTATTCCAAAGCAGAGAGAATGGATGCAATCCTTGCAAGGTCGTCTTTATCATAGAAAGCGATTTCAAGAGTGCCGCTTTCCTTGCCGTTTTTGGTGATGACCTTTGCTTTTCTGCCGAGACTGTTATTGAGAGAAAGCTCTACCTCGTCAAAGAAAGTGTGACGGGCAGGGGCTTTTTTTGTTTCTTTCTTTTCTGCCGAAAGCGACTTGACAAGCTTCTCGGTTGCCCTTACCGAAAGTGATTTTGCAATAACAAATTCCGCCGTTGAGATAATCAGCTTTTCATCGTTGAGCGAAGCGAGCGCCCTTGCGTGGCCTGCGGAGAGTTTGTTTTCTCTCACCATATCAAGAACGGCTTCGGGGAGTTTGAGCAGGCGGAGTGCGTTTGCAACGGCAGGTCTTGATTTGCCGACCTTCTGCGCCGCCTCTTCCTGAGTAAGATTAAAATCTTTCATAAGGCTTGCAAAACCGAATGCTTCTTCAACGGGGTTGAGGTCCTCGCGCTGAAGATTTTCAATAAGCGAGATAACCGCGGCATCGGTATCGCTCAGTTCTTTTATAACAACGGGTACCTGAGTAAGCCCTGCAATGCGGCTTGCTCTCCAGCGTCTTTCACCTGCAACAAGCTGATAGCCGCCGCCGATCATCGGGCGCACAAGAAGCGGCTGAAGCACGCCGTGCTGTGCGATAGAATCCGCAAGCTCTGAAAGTGCGTCGTCATCAAACTGTTTTCTTGCCTGCTCCTTATTGGGTTCAATATCCATAAGGTTCAGCTTGACGCTCTGACCTGCGCCGCTTTCTTCGAGTGAGTTATCAAGAAGCAGGGAATCAAGTCCTCTGCCGAGTCCGCTTTTTTTAGGTGCCATTTATATTCTCCTTCCGTTGAGTCTGAGAAATTCATCTGCAAGGTCGTTGTATGCGTGAGCGCCCTTTGAGGATTTGTCATAGTACATTACGGGCTGACCGTAGCTCGGCGCTTCCGAAAGACGAACGTTTCTCGGAATATAGGTTGCATAAACTTTTTTTGGGAAACAGCGTTTGACCTCTTCAACAACCTGTTGAGTGAGATTGAGCTGACCGTTATACATAGTGAGAAGCACGCCTTCGATTTCTATGTAAGGATTATAAAGCCGCTTGACGGTTCTTACGGTTGAAATAAGCTGCGAAAGACCTTCGAGCGCAAAGAATTCGCACTGAATGGGAACAATCAGCGTATCAGCGGCGCAAAGACCGTTGAGAGTGATAAGTCCGAGCGACGGGGGACAGTCAAGAAAAATAAAATCATAGTTATCTTTTACTGCAGCGAGCGAATTTTTGAGCCTTGATTCTCTTTTCTGAACTTCAACAAGCTCAAGCTCTGCGCCTGCAAGGTCCATACTCGACGGCATAACCGAAACGTTCTGATAGGGGGTTTCAATTATTGCCTGCTCTGCGGGGCAGCCGCCGATAAGCACGCTGTATGATGATTTTTCAAGCCCTCTTTTGTTAACACCGAGTCCGCTTGTTGAGTTGCCCTGAGGGTCAATATCAACAAGAAGCACTTTATATCCCTTTGCGCCGAGTGCGGCGGTAAGGTTAACGGCGGATGTGGTCTTGCCCACGCCGCCTTTCTGATTGACAACAGCAATAGTTTTGCCCAAAATAATCTCTCCAATATATATAATGTAATTAATATTAAAGCATCTTGTAACAGTATAACATATAAAACCGATAAATAAAAGAGATTAATGAAAATTTTTAATGTTTCACGTGAAACAGCAAGAGGGACAAGCCCGAAAGCTTGTCCCTCCCGCCGGATGTGGGTGTGAAAGAGAAAGATATGGTAAGTTAGGAGTTGTCAATTTTATGCAGACGATTTCTTCGTTCTGATAACACAGTTGCCCGTTTTCGGAATACGTACAATGTATTCGATATATTCGTCTGTTTCGCTTTTGGCTGAATCCGCCTCGATTCCCGCGCGCCTCATGGTATCAACAGCGTGGTTGAGGGTGTTTACGAAAATTCTCACGTCCTTGAACAACTTCATCGGCGGTTGTTTCCGCTTGCAGTCGTTATTGAGAATCTGGGTTATCAGTTTTTCGGATTCGGCAACGGTCAGCCGTTTTTCCGCTATAATTGAGAGTGCACGCTCAACCTGACTGAGAGTTGTGAGCCTTAAAAGCTCCCTTGCGTGGCGCTCGCTGAGGTTTTCCTGAACGATTTTTATGCGTATGTTTTCAGGCAATCGCAGAAGTCTCAGCTTGTTTGAAATGGTGGGCGGTGCTTTGCCGAGCTTTTTGCAGACCTCGTCACGGGTCATTCCGTGCTGAGTAATCAGGTTTTCTATCGCCTGCGCTTCCTCAAAAAAGCCGAGGTCGGTGCGCTGAATGTTTTCAAGAATCGCAAAAAGCGCTGATTTCTCGTCGCTTGCATCCATAATTATGCAGGGAATTCGGGGTATTCCAACAAGCCTTGATGCCCTCAGCCTGCGTTCGCCCGAAATCAGTTCGTATTTTCCTTCTTCATTTATCCTGATTGCAATGGGCTGGATTATTCCGTTTTGCCTGATGCTCTGCGCAAGTCCTTCGAGTTCATCAAAATCAAACCGCTGTCGGGGCTGATTGGGATTCGGATAAATTTCCTCCTGCGGCACAAGTATTATCTGACCGCCGATTTTATATTTGCTGCTTTTCAAATAATTTATCCCCCCGTTCGGTTTCGTTGATTAAAGTTTAACACCGAAAGGGGGGATTGTCCAGCTTAATCGTATGCCATAAAATGCGGCAACTCGACAATGTATATTAAATTTAAAGCGGTTTTTTGGCAATCTGTGCGGAGGGTCGGGGATATTTTGGCGGAACTTGCGATATCTTTTTGATAACAACAAGAGTTCTTTCGCCGCCGTCGGAGAGAGAAAACGACTTTTCGGCAACGATTTTTCCGCCGAGAGTTTTAATTGCCGCCTTTGCGGCATCAATTTCTTCCTGCGCCTTTGCACCTTTCATTGCAATGAACAGACCGTTTTGCTTAACAAACGGCAAACAGTATTCGCAAAGAACGTTGAGCGCCGCAACGGCTCTTGAACAAACAAAATCGAATTTTTCTCTGTATTCCTTGCTCTGACCTGCTTCTTCTGCTCTGGTATGGAGCGTTGTTGCAATCAGACCGAGTTCGTTGACCGTATTTTCGACGTATTTCAGCTTTTTTGCCGTGCTGTCTATCATAGTCAAATCAATATCGGGGCGCATAATCAGAAGCGGCAGACCCGGAAAACCTGCACCCGTGCCGACGTCGAGTATCTTTGCGCCCTGCGGAATCTCCGCGGCGGAAAGCACTGATATACTGTCCGCAAAATGCTTGACAGCAATGCCGTCAGGGTCGGTTATGGCAGTCAGATTCATTGTTTTATTCTGTTCAACAAGCAATTCCGAGAGCAAATCAAAGCGGCTGAGCTGCTCATCGGTTATTGAAAATCCGAGCTTTTGGGCATCGGAAACAAGAAGCCTGGTGTTATACATTTATACCGTTCCTCTCAAGATAGATAAGTAAAACCGAGATATCGGCAGGCGAAACGCCTGAAATTCTTGAAGCCTGACCCACTGTTTCGGGGCGGATTTTGCAAAGCTTCTCAATCGCTTCAAGGCGCAGACCCGTTATCAGGTTATAATCAAGGTCAGAGGGCAGGCGCTTGACCTCAAGGCGGCGAAGCTCATTAATCTGCATCTGCTGGCGCTTGATATATCCCTCATATTTGATATCAATTTCAACCTGTTCAAAGATTTCATCGGGCAAATCGGGGCGTGTTTTATCAAACGGAGCAAGAGCTTCATAGTTAATCTGCGGTCTGCGGAGCAATTCAATCATTTTAACGCCTTTTTCAAGGGCGGATGTTTCACGTGAAACAAGCATTTCGTCAAGCTCAGGTGTTTTGGGGATTGAAAGAGAAGCTATTCTTTCTCTCTCTTCGGCAATAAGATCAAGCTTTTTGAGGAAATCATTGTATCTCTCCTCGCTTATAAGCCCTGCTTTGTAGCCGATTTCGGTAAGCCTGCGGTCTGCATTATCCTGCCTCAGCACAAGGCGGTATTCCGAGCGAGAGGTCATCATTCGGTAAGGGTCAGAACAGCCTTTTGTTACCAAATCGTCAATAAGAGTGCCGATATATGAGGTTGTGCGGTCAAGAATAACGGGGTCTTTGCCCTGAATTTTGAGCGCAGCGTTCATACCTGCAACAAGTCCCTGCGCCGCTGCTTCCTCATATCCGCTTGAGCCGTTGAACTGACCTGCACCGTAAAGCCCGTCAAAATTCTTGAACTCAAGGGTCTGGCGGAGCGAAAGCGGGTCAACGCAGTCATATTCAATCGCATAGGCGGTTCGTAAAAATTCCGCATTCTCAAGACCGGGTATGCTTCTCACTATTTTCAGCTGAACGTCTTCGGGCAGGGATGACGAAAGACCCTGAAGATACATCTCGTCGGTGTTTGCGCCGCAAGGCTCAACAAATATCTGATGGCGTTCTTTTTCGGAAAAACGAACGATTTTATCCTCAATGCTCGGGCAGTATCGGGGGCCGACGCCGTCAATTTTGCCCGAATAGAGGGGTGAACGGTGAAGATTTTCAAGAATAATCTTCTTTGTTTCTTCGCCCGTATAGGTTATATAGCAAGGTTCAACGTTGCGGACCTCAATATCTTTTCTGTATGAAAAATGGGTTATTTTTTCATCGCCGTACTGCGGTTCAAGGTTTTCGGTATCAACACTGCGGCGGTTTATTCTCGGCGGAGTACCCGTTTTGAATCTGCGGGTCATAACTCCGAGGTCTTTGAGTGATTTTGCAAGCTCAACCGATGGGAACATTCCGTCGGGACCGCTGTCATAGGAAACGTCGCCGATGAAAACCTTGCCTGCAAGGAAAGTTCCCGTTGCGATGATGACAGCCTTCACTCTGTGGAGAGCTTCAAGGCGTGTTTTGAGCACCCATTCATCGCCGTCTTTTTTGATATCAATGATTTCTGCCTGACGGAGATAGAGATTTTCCTGCTTTTCCATAACGGATTTCATATAATCGGAATATGAGCGGCGGTCAATCTGCGCACGAAGGCTGTGCACGGCAGGACCTTTGCCGAGATTGAGCATTCTGTTTTGCAGAGTGTTGAGGTCTGCCGCAACGCCCATCTCGCCGCCGAGCGCATCAATTTCACGGACAAGGTGTCCTTTCGACGTGCCGCCGATTGAGGGGTTGCACGGCATATTGCCGACCCAGTCCAGATTGATTGTGAACACCGCAGTTTTGCATCCGAGGCGTGCGGCGGCAAGCCCCGCTTCTATTCCTGCGTGGCCTGCGCCGATAACGGCGACGTCAAAATTTTCAGAAATATACTCCATA